>NZ_BAABJQ010000009.1:0-279622 GCF_039543385.1 Rugosimonospora acidiphila | reverse complement strand
GGCGACCGCCGCACGCCGGCGCGGCCGGCGTTGTGCGTCCCGCGCGCCTTGCGGCCGGCGCTGTGCCGTCTGCGCGCCGTCGGCGCCCCGGAATCAGCGGGCGCTGTGCCTTTGCTCGCGCGCCGGGGTCAGCGGGCAATGTGCCTGTTCGCGCGCTCCGCGGCCGATGCTGTGCCGTTGGCGCGCCGGGTCAATCGGCGCTGTGCCGTTGGCGCGCCGGGTCAACCGGCGCTGTGCCGTTCGCGCGCCGGGTCAATCGACGCTGTGCCGTTGGCGCGCCGGGTCAATCGGCGCTGTGCCGATCGTGCACCGGGGTTAGCCGGCGCTGCGCTCCACCAGGGTGGTCGGCAGCACCACGGTCTGGGGGCGCGAGCCCTCTCCGTCGATCCGGCGGAACAGCAGCTCGGCGCCGACCCGACCCATCTCGCGGGCGTCGTAGGACACGATGGTCAGCGGGTGCGGCATCAGCGCGGCGGTCTCGAAATCGTCGAAGCCGACGAGCATCAGGTCGCTGTGCCGGCGGTTCAGCACACCGAGCGCGCCGAGGGTGAGCCGGTTGTTGAGCGCGAACAGGGCCGTCGGGGGATTGGGGGAGTCGAGCATGCGCTGCACCGCGGCCTGCGTCTCCGGTACCGTGTGCAGCCCATCCCTGATCAGATCGGGCCGGTACGGCACCCCCGCGCGCTCCAGCGCCGCCTCCGCTGCCGACAGCCGTTCGCGCATCGTGTAGATCCGCAGCCAGTCTGACAGTACGCCGATGCGCTCGTGCCCCCTGGCCAGCAGGTACTCGATGGCACTGCGGGCGCCCTGCCCGTTGTCGATGAGCACGGCGTCGGCCCGCAGATTGGTGGGCGGGCGGTCGAGGAACACGACCGGTGTGCCCACCTCGATCTCGGCGCGGAGGTACGTCTGGTCGGCGCCGGCCGGTACGACGAGCAGCCCGCCGACCCGCCGCTCGCACATCTCCAGCAGCAGCGTGCGCTCCCGCTCGCCGTCCTCCTCGGAACTGGCCGTGATGAGCATGGTGTCGTGCTCCAGCGCGCATTGCGCGGCGCCCGCCGCCATCGTGGAGTAGAACGGGTTGGCCAGGTCCTCGATGAGCAGGCCGACGGTGCCCGAGGTGCTGCGCGAGCGCAGGCTGCGGGCCAGGTCGTTGCGCCGGAATCCCAGTTCGGAGACCGCGGCCAGGACCCGTTCGGCGAGCGTCGGGTCGACCGTTGGAACGTGATTGACCACCCGCGACACGGTCTTGAGGCTCACCCCGGCCACCCGGGCGACGTCGGACATCGTGGGACGGTAGGGACCCTCACCGGTTGTGCTCATCGGACTCGTGACTCCTCATCGCGGCGGGTCTGAGGATCTCACGGTACTCACGTTGTCTCGCACCAGTCATCCGGCCGGCGAGCGCGACGGGCTGGCCGGATTCCGGTGGTCTGGTGCGTGCGCTGCGCCGGTTGCTGCTCGCGTCACCTGCCGGTCCATGATGATGATTGACCGACATCCTTCAACGGAATCAGACGGGAAACAACGACCGTTGGTGGTTGACTTCGCCCGCGCGCGGTCGATCCCATCGCCAAATCCGGGCGAAGGCCGCATTCGGCGATGGCCGCATTCCGTGACCGGCGCATTCCGCGATGGCCGCATTCCGTGACCGGCGCACTCCACGACCGGCGTATCCCGCGACCGGCGGCTTGGTCCGGCCGCTCCGGCCACGGTGGTGCCGCCCGCGCGACGGCGGCGCGGCGGTGGCGTGGCGGCGGCGCGGCGGTGGCGTGGCGGTGGCGCCTTGTCGAAGAGGCGTGCGGGGCCCTACGGTGGCCAACGACGGGCGGAAAACGCTTACCCCCAACCCCGGCCACGGGCCGGAGAGGAGCGGTCACGTGGTGGCGGTCGGGCCGACGAACTCACCGGATGGACCTCGCCGCACGAGGCCGCCGCGGGTCGCGCTGGTGGGCACCGGCGGGTATGGCGCCGTCCACCTCGACAACCTCGAGCGGCTCGCCGGCGGCGGACGGCTGGCCTTCGCCGGCTGCACCGATGTGCGACACCCGGACCCGGCGTTGGCCGGCCGGATCGACCGGCTCGGCGGCGTCTTCTACGACGACTACGACGCGCTGCTGCGCGAGGCGCGGCCGGAGGTCGTCGTGCTGGCCACGCCGCCACACCTGCACCGCGAGATGACCCGCGCCGCGCTCGCCACGGGCGCGCACGTGCTGGTGGAGAAGCCGCCCGCGGTGCGGCTGGCCGACCTGGACGCGATGGCGACCGCGGCCACCGAGGCGGGCCGGATCTGCCAGGTGGGCTTCCAGAGCCTCGGTTCGGCGGTGGTGCCCCGGCTGCGGGAGCTGATCCACGGGGGCGAACTGGGTGAGGTGGAGCAGATCGCGGCGATCGGCTGCTGGGTGCGCACCGACGCCTACTACGCGCGGGCGCCGTGGGCCGGGCGCCGCTGGCTGGACGGCGTGCCGGTCGGCGATGGGGCGCTGTCCAACCCGTTCGCGCACGCGGTGATGAACGTGCTGGCGCTGGCCGGTCTCGGCGCCGCGGATGCGCCGCGCGTCGAGGCGGAGCTGTACCGGACCCGGCCCGTCGAGGTGGAGGACACCGGGTGCCTGCGGATGACCGCCGACGGCCGCCCCCGGATGATGGTCGCGGTCACCCTGTGCGCGGAGGTTCCGCAGCCGGCGTACGTGCTGGTGCGGGGCGAGGCGGGCAGCGCCCGGTGGTGGTACGAGACCGATCGGCTGGAGATCCGGCGCTCCGGGCAACCCACGGTGACCGAGGAGCTGACCCGGGTCGACCTGCTCGAGGACCTGCTGCGGGCGGCCCGGGACGCGCAGGCCGGCCCGTGCTGCCCGATCGCGGATACCCGGCCGTTCGTCGCCGTGGTGGAGCGCCTTGCCGGGCGGCCCGTGCTGCCCGTGGCCGCGGGCGCGCTGCGCCGCCATGACGACGAGCCCGGGCGGCACAGCATCACCGGTGTCGACGCGGACGTCGAGCGTGCCGTGGCGGAAGGTCTGCTGTTCTCGCAGCTGCGACCGCGACCCGGCTGGCTGTAGCCCCGGTCCGGCGGCCTATCCGGCGAACGGCGTCGAGGGCAGGCCCACGGCGCCCGGCCGGTCGATCGCGAACACCGAACCCGCCGGGTCGCCGGCGGGCAGGTCGAGCCCGTCACGGGCCGACGTGACGTACAGGACGTCCAGCCGCGGCCCGCCGAACGCGCACGAGGACGGCTGGTGCACGGGCATCGGCACCTCGCCGAGCAGGTCGCCGTCGGGGGACAGGCGGATCACCCGGTCACCGCCCCACATCGCCACCCACAGGCACCCGGTGGCGTCCACGCTGAGCCCGTCGGGCATGCCCCGCTCGCTGGGGATCCGGAACAGGGTGCGCCGGCGACGGATGGTGGTGTCGCCGGGCTCGGTGTCGAAGGCCGAGATCTCGCCGACCATCGTGTCGGCCAGGTAGAAGGTGCGCCCGTCGGGACTCCAGTCGAGCCCGTTGGGCAGGGTGAGCCCGTTGAGCAGGACCCGGGTGGTCCAGTCCGGCATGAGGACGTGCAGGGCGCCCTCGCCGGGTTGGAAGTCCATGGTGGTGCTGCCAGCCCAGAGCCGGCCGTGCCGGTCGCACTTCGCGTCGTTCATGCGCTGGCCGTCGGGCAGGATCGCGCGCCGCACTGTCATCGCCCCGCCCGCGTCGACGGCCGCGAAGCCCGCCGAGGTCGCGGCGACGAAGCCACCCTCGCGGCGCGGTACCGCGGCGCCGACGTGGGTCGGCAGGGCGATGGTGCTGGTCCGCCCGGTCGCCGGGTCACTGGTGTGTACGTGCCCGGCGGGGATGTCGACCCAGTGCAGGCGGTCGCCGGCCGGGTCCCACACCGGCCCCTCACCGACCTTGGCCGTGCCGTGGATCGCCACCCTGGCTCGCGTCGTCGATGCCTGCCGGGGCGTCATTCGGGCAGTGCCACCGCGAGGTTGGCGAGCAGCCCGCCGTCGACGGGCAGCGCGATGCCGGTGATGAAGCTGGCCCGGTCGCTGGCGAGAAAGGCGATGGCCTCGGCGACCTCGTCCGGCCGGGCCACCCGGCCCAGCGGGTGCATCCGCCCCCACGACTCGATCAACGCCTGCGCGCCCTGGTCGCTGCCGTCGGAGAAGTCGCGGGCCGACGCGCGCAGCATCGGGGTGTCCACCGAGGCGGGGCAGACCGTGTTGGCCCGGATCCCGTGCCGCGCCTCGTCGATGGCGATGGATCGGGTGAGCGCGCTGATGGCGCCCTTGCTGGTGGTGTACGCGGCGACGGTGCTCTGGGTGGCCGAGGACTGGACGGAGGAGACCAGCACGATCGAGCCCGCCCCGCGGGCGCGCAGCCGGGGCAGGGTGTGCTTGACGGTGTGGAACGCCCCGGTCACGTTCACCGCGAGCACCTCGTTCCACTCCTCGGCGGTGGTCTCCGTCACCGTGCCGTAGCGCTGGATCCCGGCGGCGACGACGACAATGTCGAGCCCACCGTGCGCGGTGACCACCTCCGAGACGAGTCGCTGGATGGCCGCCTCGTCGGTGACGTCGAGGCGGCACTGCTCGACACCGGACAGCGGCTCCTCGCAGTCGCGCGTCGGTGGCACACCGGCCGCCACGACAGTCGCGCCGCGCGCCGAGAGTACGCGGGCGGTCGCGCGTCCGATGCCGCTCAACCCGCCGGTGACGATCGCGACCTTGCCATCAAACTCCACAGTGGACTCCCTCGATGTCGCGCGTCGACCCGCGTCGGGTAATACGCAGAACTCAGCCGCGATGGGCATCTTTAGAACGACCGCGCAACTGTCGTGCCGCGACGGGCGCTGTGAGCCAGCTGCGTGGGCCACAGTCTAGGCAACGTTGTATCACGCCGCTAGTCTGTGTGGCCTGATCCTCAACCCACCGTTCGCGCCCCCCGGCGGTGGTGGATTCGTTGTGCTGGCCTCGAAAATCCAGCGGGGATGGTCGTTCGGCGGGCAGAGAAGGAGAGGCGTCCGTGAGGACCCAGTGGATCCGGTGGCCCGAAAGCGTGCTGGCCCGGTTCGGCGGCGAACCCGTTGCCTTCGGCGGTGACTACAACCCCGAGCAGTGGGACGAGAGCGTGTGGCCCGAGGACGTCCGGCTGATGCGCGAGGCCGGAGTCAACCTCGTCACGGTCGGTGTGTTCGCCTGGTCGACCCTGCAGCCGTCACCCGAGACCTGGAACTTCGGCTGGCTCGACCGGGTGCTCGACCTGCTGCACGCCGGCGGCATAGCGGTCGACCTCGCCACGGCCACCGCGTCCCCGCCGCCATGGCTGACCACCCGGTTTCCGGAGGTGTTGCCGGTCGATCGAGCTGGCCGGACGATGTCACAGGGTGGACGCCAGGCCTGGTCGCCGTCCTCGCGGGTGTATCGCGAACACTCGCTCGCACTGGTCGAGCGGCTGGCTCGCCGCTACGGCGGGCACCCGGCCCTCGCCCTGTGGCACGTCTCGAACGAGCTGGGCGGGCACAATTCGCGGTGCTACGACGACGCGACGGCGGTGGCGTTCCGGGGGTGGCTGGCGCGGCGGTACCACGACTCGCTCGATGAGCTGAACGCCGCGTGGACGGCGGCTGGGTGGAGCCAGACGTACTCGGCGTGGGAGGAGATCCAGCCGCCACGGCTGACGTTCACCGACTCCAACCCGACGCAGCTGCTGGACTTCGACAGGTTCAGCTCCGACCAACTGCGCGAGCAGCTGCGCGCGGAGTCCGCCGTGCTGCGCCGGATCACTCCGGACGTGCCGGTCACCACGAACCTCGTGCTGTTCGACGCCGGCAAGAACCTGAACTACAGCTCGTGGATCGGTGAGGTCGACCTGATCGCCAGCGATCACTACCTGAGACCGACGCCGGACGCGCACGTCGAGCTGTCCTTCTCGGCCGACCGGGCGCGCGGCCTGTCGGAGGGTGGGCCGTGGCTGTTGATGGAGACGGCCACCGGCGCCACGAGCTGGCGCCCGGTCAACCCGGCCAAGCGCCCCGGCCAGCTGCGCCGCGACGTGTTCGGGCACGTGGCCCGGGGGGCCGACGGGATCTGCTTCTTCCAGTGGCGGGCCGCGCGGGGCGGGGCCGAACGGTTCCACTCGGCGATGCTTCCGCACGCCGGGCCGGACAGCCGGAAATTCCGGGAGGTCACGGCGCTTGGTGCCGAGCTGGCCCGGTGCGCCGAGGTGCTGGGCGCCCGGGTGGTCGCGCCGGCCGCGCTGCTGTTCTCCGAGGAGTCGTGGTGGGCCGCCGAGCGGGAGGGCCACCCGCACAACGGCCTGTCGTACGCGGAGTGCGCCCTGCGCTGGTACCGGAGCCTGCGGGACGCGGGCATCACGGTTGACGTGGTGCCCCCGTCGGCCGACCTGTCCGGGTACCGGCTGGTCGTGGTACCCATGTTGTATCTGGTCCGCGACGGCGACGCGGCCGCCATCGCGCAGGCCGCCCACGCGGGCGCCACGGTGCTCGTCACCTACTTCTCCGGCATCGTGGACGAGTTCGACCGGGTGCGGCTCGGCGGCTACCCGGGCGCGTTCCGTGAGCTGCTCGGAGTGCGCGTGGAGGAGTTCGCGCCACTGGCGGACGGGGACCGGGTGGACATCGACGGGCTCACCGGCCCGGCCACGGTCACTACCTGGCACGAGCAGATCGACCTCACGGACGCGGTGGCCGAGGCAAGCTACGCCAGCGGTGACTTCGCGGGCGGCCCGGCGGTCACCCGCGCGACCCGGGGCGGCGGCGAGGCGTGGTACGTCGGCGTGGAGTTGGGCGATGACGCCCGCCGGCGCCTGGTGGCGGAGCTGGCGCGGCGGCACGAGATCGCGGCGCCGCCGGCCGGCGGGCTCGAGGCGGTGGTGCGCCGGTCGGGCGCGCACGACTACCTGTTCCTCATCAACCACGGCGAGGCCGCGGCGACCGTGGCGGGGTCGGGCACCGACCTGCTGGACGGCTCCGTCCACGAGGGCGCCATCGAGGTGCCGGCCGGTGGGGTGCGGGTCGTGCGCGGCGAAGACGCCGCGGGGGGTGTTTGACGGCGCGGTCTACCCCGCCCGGGCGGCGAGTCGACCGTCCGCCCGGGCCGCGTCCGGCTCGTCCAGCCCCAGGCCGTTCAGGACGCCCTGCAGGTAGCCGATCGCGTGGGCCCGCCCGCGGCTGCAGTACGCCTCGGACGAGGTGTCCCGCCAGGTGTCCACGTCGCCGAGCATCGCCGGAACGTGGTCGTCGATGAGGAACCCGTTGAAGCCGGAGTCCCGGAGCCGGCGTACCACGCGGGCCGGGTCGAAGTTCCCCTCGCCGATGAAGCATTCGCGGAAGTGCGGGACGGTGCCCAGGACGTCGCGGAAGTGTACGTAGAAGATGGCCGGGCCGAGCAGGTCGATGATCTCGTTGACGCTCTGCTCGCCGTTCATCTCCGACACCGTGCCGAGGCACAGGTTCAGCCCCCAGGACGGGCTGTGGCCGGCCTGCTCGCGGGCTCGCGCGATGGCGGCCGGGGAGGTGAAGATCCGGGCCACCCCGCCCAGGGGCTCATCGACGGGCGGATCGTCGGGGTGCAGGGCGAGCCGCACCCCGACCTCCTCGGCCACGGGCAGCACCGCGTCCAGGAAATACTGGTGGTTGGCCCACATTTGCTCGGCGGTGATCGGCTCGGCGACGGGCTGGTCAGGGGTCAGCCGGTATCCGGCCAGCGCGTTGCCGCGATGGACGTCGGCCAGGTTGAAGGCGGTGACCATCGCGCCGCCGCGCCCCCGCGCGGACATGTCGGTGCGCCAGACGTAGGTGCCGAGAAAGTTGTAGCCCAGCAGGTCGATGCCGACCTCGGCGAGGTTGCGGATGGTCCTGCGGTAGTTCTCGATCTGCTCGTCCCGGCCGGGCAGGCCGCGCTGGATCTTCCAGAAATGGTCCAGCGGAACGTTCTCCAGGCCGTCGATCGCCAACCCGTCGGCGTCGCATCGTTCCCGAAGCGCCCGCAGTTCGGCCAGACTCCAGTGGCCGCCGGCCCCGGGCAGCAGGTCGGGCGTGTGCAGTTGCACGCCGGACAGCCCGAGCTGATGGGCGAAGGTCGCGATCCGGGAGTCGTACTTGTCGATGTGGCCGAGGGAAATGCGAATGCTCATGCCTGCCCGATTTTCGTTGGTTGGGGTGGTTGTCAACCGGCGAACGACCTGGCGTCGATGACCGAGTGGCGATGGGCGAGCATGGGTCAGCCCGCGCCGGTCACGGGCACCGGCCGCTATGGAGTCTATCCACAATGGTCAATCAGTGAAATAGTCCGGATATTTGGCGCGCAGGGAGGGGGCGAGTTCGATGGCGCGCCTGGCGTGCCGGCTGATCAGGGCGCGGCCCGCGACGGCGTCGGCGGCCTCCAGCGCGTCCACAATGGACCGATGCTCGTCGATCAGCACGCGTACCGCCGACAGGTCGGGCAGGGCGAGCCGCCGCAACCGGTCGAGCTGAATTTTGGTCCGTTGCAGGGTCTGCCATGCCCCGGGGTAGCCGCTGAGCGTGAAGATCTTGCTGTGCAGCGCCTCGTCGGCCGCGAAGAACGCGTTGTAGTTCTCCGTCTGGTAGCTGTGCTCCTGCTGTTCGAGCAGGTCGCGCAGCGCGCTGACGTCGGGCGCCCGGTCGGCGCAGGCCACCTCGAAGGCGGCGACCTCCAGGCTTTCGCGGACAAAGCGTGCCTCGTCCACCTCGCGCAGTCCGATCAGCCCGACCCGGGTGCCGACCTGGGGAACGACGTGCACGAGGCCGGCGTCGGCGAGCCGCGCCAGGGCCTCGCGCACGGGGGTCCGGCTGACGTGCAGCCGCTCGGCGAGGTCGGTCTCCGACAGCGACGCCCCCGGCGCCAGCCGCAACTCGCGGATTGCCGAGACGAGTTCGTCGTAGACGCGGTCGGAGGTCCGGGTGGCCACGCGACCCCGGATGACCGGCGACAGCGTCGGGGTCGAATCGACGGGGGTCGGCTCAGGGATGAGCGCTTGGTGGGGACTCACGACATAGATCCTCGCACAAATTGATCCTTGCATGCCAGCGTGCTTGTATGCAAGTATTCCGACCAATAACTGCTCGCCCTCGGAAGGGAAGCAACGTGCCCATTCGCAGCGCGTCCCTTCGTCGTCGGCCCCGTTCCGTCAGGGACCCCCGACCACCAGGCACGTCCCGCGCATCAACAGCAGCCCATGAGGCTCGCGGCTGACGAGAGCTACCCGCGAGACCGGTGACGCACGCCCTCGGGCGCTGCCAACAGATAATCCCGCGCGGCCCGACCCCCGGACCGGACCGGACCGCCCACATAGGAGTCGAGAGGGAAAGCGATGATGAGACGAAAGGCACGGCTCGCGGTGGTCGCGATCGCCGCCGCCGCGAGCATCGTGCTGGCCGGCTGTGGTGGCGGCAACGCCGCGTCGAGCAGCGGCGGCCCGGTGCAGGTCAGCTTCTGGGGATGGGCGCAGTACGACAAGGTCGTCTCGCTCTGGAACCAGTCCCACCCGAACATCCAGGTGAAGTGGGAAGGGCTGCCCAGCGGCGGCGCCAGCGGGTACGACAAGATGCTGACCGCCGCGAAGGCGGGTTCGGCGCCGTGCCTGGCCCAGGTCGGGTATGAGACGCTGCCGACCTTCCTGGCCGCCGGTGCCCTGCAGGACATCAGCCAGTACGTCAAGCCGCAGCACGACGAGTTCCCCGACTGGGTGTGGAACAACGTCGGGGTCGGCGGCAAGTCGTACGCGGTGCCGGTCGACACCGGCCCGATGGCCATGTACTACCGCGCGGACCTGTTCAAGAACGCCGGCATCCCGGTGCCGAAGACCTGGCAGGACTTCGCCACGGCCGCCGCCAAGGTGAAGGCCGCCAACCCGGCGGACCGCATCATGAACCTGCCCACCGACCCGTACCTCTACTCGGGCTTCGCCTGGCAGGCCGGCGCACCCTGGTTCGGGACCAAGGGCGACTCCTGGACCGTCTCGATGAACAGCGCCGCCAACGCTCAGGTCGCCTCGTACTGGC
This sequence comes from Rugosimonospora acidiphila, assembly GCF_039543385.1. Lineage (NCBI taxonomy): Bacteria > Bacillati > Actinomycetota > Actinomycetes > Micromonosporales > Micromonosporaceae > Rugosimonospora > Rugosimonospora acidiphila. Next base: position 269,592 of record NZ_BAABJQ010000009.1, on the reverse strand, counting down.
AGGGGCTGTTCAGCCAGGATCTGGTCGCCACCTACCCGGCCTCCGACGCGTCGTTCTACTCGGCGTTGAACAAGGGGCAGATCTGGGCCGAGGTCGGCGCGGTCTGGGAGGCCTCACTCATCAGTGACAACGCCGCCGACTCCGCCGGCAAGTGGGCCGTCGCTCCCATGCCCCGGTGGGGCACCACGGACGCGGTCGGCAACTCGGGTGGCTCCTCGACCGCGGTGATGAAGGACTGCAAGCACCCGAAGGAGGCGACCGAGTTCGCCATGTGGATGTCGACCAACGCCGACTCGGTGTCGACGCTGATCGCGGAGGGTGGCCTGTTCCCGGCCTCGAAGACCGGGCTGACCAACCCCGCCCTGGACAAGCCGCAACCCTTCTACGGCAACCAGCCCATCTACCAGCTGTTCCGGGACGAGTCCGCCAAGGTGAACCCGAACTGGCAGTGGGGCCCGGTGATGAACGATACGGCCGCGTCGCTCGGTGACGGTCTCGGCAAGGTGCACACCAAGGGCGGCACCTACTCCGACGCACTGACCAACGCCCAGAAGGCGACGGTCTCCGCGCTGAAGACGCAGGGCTTCACCGTCAGCAACTAGTGACCTCGCGGGGGCCGCCGTGGTACGCGGTCCCCGCGAACCCCCGCATGCCTGAGCGAAGCCGAGCCCACGGTGGCCGGCCGAGCACGGGCCCACAGAAATCCGGTCCTTCCACAGATAGGGTGACCGTGTCCTCCGTGACCATCAGGCGGCGGCGCCGCCTGCGCGAGCTTCGGCGGGCCGCGCCTTTCGTGCTGCCGTTCGTCCTGCTCTTTATCGTCGTGTACCTGATACCCACCGGGTATTCCATCGAGCAGAGCCTGTATACGGAGAAGCGCTCGGGACTCGGCCTCGGCGGTGCCGAGACGGTGTTCGCCGGCTTCGGCAACTATCTGCGGGTGTTCCGGGACAGTGCGTTCGTCGGCTCGCTCGGTCGGGTGGCCTTCATCGGCATCATCCAGGTGCCGGTGATGCTCGGCCTCGCCCTCTTCTTCGCCCTGCTGCTGGACTCCAAGGTGTCGGTGGCGCGCAGGTTCTTCCGGGTGGCCTATGTCCTGCCGTACGGGCTGCCGGGCGTGATCGCGGCCCTGGTGTGGTCCTTCCTCTACGCGCCGACGTTGAGCCCCGTCACCCGGCTGTTCGCGTCGATGGGCATTCACGTCAGCTTCGTCAGCGACGGCGCCCTGCCGTTCTCGATCATCAACATTCTGACCTGGGCGTGGACCGGGTACAACACGATCCTGATCTTCGCCGCCCTGCAGGCCATACCCGAGGAGCCGCTGGAGGCCGCCGCCATCGACGGCTGCTCGGGCTGGAAGGCCGCACTGCGCATCAAGGTGCCGCTGATCCGGCCGGCCCTGCTGCTCACCCTGGTCTTCTCCATCATCGGCACATTCCAGCTGTACAACGAGCCGGTCACGATGAAGGCGGTGGCACCGAACCTGGAGTCCACCTACACACCCATGATGGCCGCGATGCGCTCGCTGTCGGCCAACGACTACAACTACGCGGCGGCCCAGTCCGTGGTACTCGGTGCCGTGATCTGCGTGCTGTCCGTCCTGGTGTTCCGCTTCTCGGCGAGGAGGGTCGACGAATGACGTCCCTGGACCGGTCGCTCGACCGCGACGTTCCGGCCCTCGACGCCGGTGGCGACCGGGTGACCGCGCCGCCGTCGGCGCGGACCGAGACCGCCGCCGCGCCGCCGCCCGCGCGCCGTGCCCGCAACAGTCCACTCTCAACGGTGAATCCGGTCTCGCGCGTCTTCGTGCTCATCGTCATGAGCCTGTTCGCCATCTACTTCCTGGTGCCGGTGTGGTGGCTGCTCGTCGCGGCCACCAAGGCCCAGGGGGAAATCTTCTCGGGCAACGGATTCTGGTTCAGCCGGCACTTCGCCCTCATCCACAACGTGCAGGTCCTGTTCGAGGCCCAGGGCGGAATCTACGCGCGCTGGCTGCTCAACTCGTTGCTGTACGCGGTGGGCGGTGCGATCGTCGCCACCCTGCTGGCGGCCATGTGCGGGTACGCGCTGGCCAAGCTCCCGTTCCCGGGTCGCGAGGCGGTCTTCGGCACGGTACTCGCCGCCGTGCTGCTGCCCGCCCCGGTGCTGGCCATCCCGCTCTACCTCGTCTTCAGCTACACCGGCGTCGTCAACACCTTCTGGTCGGTGTTCATCCCGAGCATCGTCAGCCCCTTCGGCGTCTACCTCAGCCGGATCTACGCCGCGTCGTCGATCCCGGATGAGCTGATCGAGGCCGGTCGGATCGACGGCGCCGGCGAATGGCGCGTCTTCGGCATCGGGCTGCGGCTGATGGTGCCCGCGATGGTCACCATCTTCCTGTTCCAGTTCGTCGCCATCTGGACGAACTACCTGCTGCCGTCGCTCATGCTGGCCAACGACCGGCTCCAACCGGTGACCGTGGGCCTGATCAGCTGGCGTGAACTGCAGGGCTACCCGATCAGCTACACCACCGTCGTGACCGGCGCGTTCGTGTCCGTCGTGCCGGTCGTGGCGATGTTCCTGTCGCTGCAGTCCTTCTGGAGTAAGGGTCTCGCGACGGGATCCATCAAGTAGGTCGCGCCAACCCCGGGAAGTCACCGCCACCCTCGCAAGGTCACCGACCGGTCTGGCTCGGCCCGCCGCCCGGCGCGGGCCCTCGGTGACCGCACAACACTCATCCGCACCGTGGCTCATCCGCACCGTGGCTCATCCGCACCGTGGCTCATCCGCACCGTGGCTCATCCGCACCATGGCTCGCCCGCTCCATGGCTCAACCCCACACCCTATGGAAGGATGTTTCATGCGCATCCTGAGAGGGGCGCTCGCGTCCCTGTGCGCCGCCGCGCTCATCGCGGCACAACTAGGCGCCGCACCAGCCCAGGCGGCGGATCCCGCACCAACCAACCTGCTCGCCGCCGAAATGGACACCCAGTTCAACGGCCCGACCAGCCCGTTGACCTCGGCCAGCACGACCAGCGGAGGCGCGCAGCAGTTCGTCACCGTCAATGGCGACAGCGCGATCGAACTGAGCGACTCGTCGCTGGGCGCGGCCAACCCCAGCTACTTCTACCACCGCTTCACCGGCCCCCTGATGGAGGCCATCAACGATGTCTACAAGGAGCCGGTCGGCAGCCCGTCGCGCCAGTTCGTGCTGTCGTTCGACCTCCGGCAGGCCCAGGCCAGCGACAAGCCGGTGGCGAAGGACATCTTCACCCAGATCACGTTCGGCAACTGGGACAACAATCTGGTGCCCCGGTTCCCCGTCGCGCCGGAGCTGAGCCTCACCAATACCGCCGCCTTCAAGAACACCTCAGGGGCCCTGACCCAGGTGGACGACGGCGACATCTCGCAGTACAAGTTCACCATCGTGCCCAACGGCGGTGCGCGCCTGGTGACGACCGTCGAACTGGGCTGGGAGATCAGGGTCGACACCCCCGCCACCATCGATGAGGCGATCGACATCGACAATCCGTCGGTCGTCGAACTGCCGGGCGGGGTGGTCGACCAGAGCCCACCGACAGTGCCCACCGGGCTGACCAAGGGGCAGGTGGCCGCCACCAGCGCCTCGCTGTCCTGGTCGCCGTCCACCGACGACGTCGGGGTCAGCGGGTACAACGTGTACCGGGACGGCTTCCTGGCCACCTCCACCACGGCGGGCACCACCCAGGCGGTGGTGACCAACCTGGTGCCGTCCACGACCTACCAGATCACCGTGGCGGCCAAGGACGCCAGCGGGAAGGTGAGCGCGCAGAGCGCACCGCTGTCGATGACGACCGGCCCGTTCGTGCCGCCCAACCCGGCGCCGTTCCCCGGCACCCAGCAGACCCGGTCGCAGTGGCTGTGGGACGAGGCCAAGGCGGAGACGGAGGAGGACGGCCCGATCAACGTGGCCTCCTACATCGCGCAGGCCGAGGACAACCAGAACGCGGCGACGAACCTCACCAAGCTCGACAAGCTCTACCAGGTGTACGACGCCGAGCAGTACAAGATGTTGTCGAAGATGTACGCGTACCTCATGATCGGGGACCAGTACAGCCCGGCCATGCTCGCGCACGTCAACAGCTACTTCGCGCAGTACAGCTACAAGCAGCTCTCGCAGACCGAGAACCTGCGGATGAGCACCTACGTCACCGGGTACCTGCTGGGTCAGTACCTGCCCGACGTGGTGGACACCGACGGCAAGTCCGGTGCCGCGTTGATGGCCGAGGACAAGACGAACATCCTCGCCATGGTCGATCAGGCGGTGCACAGCGGCTGGGCGGAGTACGAGAGCCCCGAGTACACGTTCATGACGTACTTCGGTCTCAACGCCATCTACCAGTGGGCCACCGATCCGCAGCTGGTCCAGGAAGTCAAAATGGCCATGGACGTGATGTGGTTCGAGTGGGCCAACGACTGGATCAACGGGTACACCATCTCGTCGGAAAGCCGGGCCAAGGGCGACGGCGTCATCGTGGACGATCCGAGCTGGCGCACGTCGGACAACGCGCTGCTGGCGTGGACGTACTTCGGTGAGGACCGGCAGCAGCTGGCGGAGGGCGACTCGGACAACCCGGCGCCATCGGCGTACCGCCCGGACCTCGAGTACATCGGCCTGGTCGCCTGGTCGGGGACGAAGTACACGCCGCCGCCGCTGGCGGTACAGCTCGGCCAGAAGACCGACAAGTCCTACACCTCGTTCAAGACGAACCTGCAAAACTCGGGCGGTAACGCCATGGACATCTACCGCACGAGCTATGTCCGGCCGACCTGGGGCCTCGGCACCGAGGTGCAGTACCGGCGGGTGGACAACTGGATCGAGGACATGCCGATGGTGCTGCGCTGGCAGTCCGACGCCGCGGCCTCGGTGTTCCGCGTCGGGGTCGACCAGGGCAACGCGCAGATCGGCAGCTACGACGACCCCAACGAGCAGCGGGTCATGCAGGACAACGGCGCGGCCCTGGCCGTGTTCAAGTCCAACGGCGACGAGACCGAGAACTACCTGAGCGCGATGTTCCCGGACACCGGTGCCATCGTGCAGAAGGAGGACGTCGACGGCTGGACGCTCGTGAACACCGGGGTGTCGTACTTCGCCTTCCGGATGGCCGACCCCGCGACCTGGTACCACCAGACGCCGAGCGACCCGTCGAACAAGGTGAAGACGACCACGCAGATCCACCCGACCACCACCCTCGGCTGGACCTACGACATCCTGCGCAGTCAGGCGGACAGGAACGGCTGGGTTCTGGACACGGCGGACGCGTCGGAGTATGCGAGTCTGGACGCGTTCGCTGCCGCGATTACGTCGAAGACGAGTCTGGATACCAGTCACGTTGGTGATGCGAGTCCGCGGTTGGTGTATCACAGTTTGCACGGTGACACGTTGGATCTGACGTACGACAGTCCGGCGCAGGCGCCGGGTGCCACGCATTTGATTAACGGTACGCCGATCGATTATGACTCGTTCAAGTTGTTCGACACTCCGTATCTTCAGCAGGAGCAGTTGGGCGACACGTTCACGGCGACTGTGGACGGTCAGTCGGTGGTGTACAACTTCAGCGACTGGACGGTCACCACCCCGACGACCGGCGACGGCGACGGCGACGGCGACAACGGTGGGGGCGACAACGGTGGGGGCGACAACGGTGGCGGGATCACGGACGACGGTGCCACCGCCGCGCCGGCCGCCGGGGTCCTGTCATCGGACAATGGTTGGGACACGGGTCTGCTGGATGGGAGCTACAACGTCACGATGAACCTGTGGTGGGGTCAGAATGCCAGCCAGTTCAAGCTGTTTGAGGATGGCAATCTGGTCAGTACGACGCCGTTGGCGGTGAAGTCTCCGGGTGCGCAGCGGGTTTCGGTGCCGATTTCGGGGAAGGCTGATGGTTCGTATGTGTATACGGGTGAGTTGGTCAATTCGAAGGGGACCACGGAGGTCGGTCCGTTGACGGTGACGGTCAGGGATGCGAGTCCGGGTGCGCCGACGCTCAGTGATGACAATTGGGATCACGATGGTGATTTCACGGTGAGCGCGGATCTGTGGTGGGGGACCAATGCCACGCAATACCGGTTCCTGGAGAACGGGGTGCAGGTTGGTGAGGGTGATCTGACCGCGGCGACGCCGGGGGCGCAGCACGCGTCGCTTGACGTGACGGGTAGGCCTGCCGGGGTCTACGACTACGTCGTGGAGTTCACCAACGGCCTGGGGCAGACGGTCAGCCAATCCCTGTCCGTGGTCGTCTCCTGACCCACACCCGCGACTCACGATGAAGTGAACACGGGATGGCCCCCGGCGCGCACGCCGGGGGCCATCCGCGGCTGAGAGTACGAATCAGTCGTCCGCCACCTCGATCGCGCCCGCGGGGCAGGACAGGGCCGCCTGACGGACGGCCTCCCGCCGCTCGGGCGGGGGCCGCTCGTCGACCAGCGCCACCAGGCCGTCCTCCTCGCGCTGGTCGAAGACCTCCAGCACGAGCAGCACGCACTGCCCGGAGCCCACGCACTTGCCCGTGTCCGCGGTGACCCTCATCGCCGTCGCCTCCGTCCGGTCGTCCCGCGGCTCACCACAGCACCGGAACCTCGTCCAAGGCGCCCGAGAGCCGGTTGTGCCTGACCTCGATCTCGGCGGGGTCGACGGCCAGGCGCAGCCCCGGGAACCGGCGGAACAGCGCCGGGAACACGGTCCGCAGTTCGGTGCGCGCCAGATTCGCGCCGATGCAGACGTGCGCGCCGTGCCCGAAGGCGAGATGCGTGTTCGGCTTGCGGTCGGGGTCGAACTCGTCCGGATCGGCGAACACGGTGCCGTCGCGGTTGGCCGCGTTGCTGGAGATGATGACCGCGTCACCGCGGGCGATGGTGACCCCGCCGACCTCCACGTCCTCGTGTGCGTACCGCAGCAGGCCGAGCCCACCGGGCGCGGAGATCCGCAGGATCTCCTCCACGGTCGCCTGCACCTGACCGTCGGGGTCGGCCACGAACCGGTCCCGCCGGCTCGGGTCGCCGAGCAGGAGCAGCACGCCGTAGTCGATCCGGGTGGAGGTCGTCTCGTGGCCGGCGAACAGCAGGCCCGCGGCCAGGCGGGACAGGTCGTCGTCGGTGAACGTGGGGTCCTGCGCCTGCACGGCCACCATGTCGGAGATGACGTCGGCCTCCGGGTGCTCCCGCTTGGCCGCGGCCAGCCGCGCGGTGTAGGCCTTGAACTCCTCCATCGCCTCCTGCGCGTCGCCGCCCGAGTCGATGATGCCGATCCGCGTGGACAGCGTCCGGAAGTGGTCCCGGTCGGCGTACGGCACGCCGAGCAGTTCGCAGATCACCAGCACCGGCAGCGGGAACGCCAGCAGGTCGTGCAGGTTCACCGGAGCCTCGGGGTCGGCCTCGCGAGCGGCCCGCATGTCGTCCAGGCAACGGTCGGTGAGCTCCTGGATCCGGTCGCTCAACCGGCGCATCCGTGGCGCCGAGAACGCCGGTACCAGCATTTTGCGCATCCGGCCGTGCTCGCGCTCCTCGGTCTCGTACTCGCCGGACGGGCCGCCCAGTACGGCCGCGTCGGAGACCCGGGAGGCCTGTTCCGGGGCGGGGTGCGAGCGGCCGAACCGGGAGTCGGCGAAGATCTGTCGCGCCTGCGCGTAGGCGGTCACCAGCCAGGCCGGATCGCCGGCCGGGGTGGTCACTCTGGTCAGCGGCTCCTCTCGACGCAGCACGCTGTACAGCGGCGCGATATCGAGCGCGTTGGGCCGGTCAAACGGAAGTCGTGGCGTGGCCGGGACGGTGGCGGTCATGGGGCTCCTCCTCGTCGTGGTTGCCGGATTCCTGGTTCTCAAGCGCAGCCGGGCCGAGGTGTGGGTCGGGCCGGCGTTCCTGATCAATTCGAGGGAGGCGCGGGCGAGCGGCGTCGAGCGCCTCCGGTGTGGGAAGGTCGTCGCGGAGTTCGGCCAGCCGCCGGCGTTCGGCGTCGAGTCCCCGGCACAAGTGGTCGAGCGCCGCTCGGCTCCACGGGTCCGGCTGGGTCGAGGCCCGCGCGGCCAGCCGCTCGCGCTTCTGGGCCAGGGCACGGTCGCGGGTGTCGAGGATCCGTAACTGCTCGGCCCGGTCCAACCAGCCCAGATTGCCGAGCCTGGCCAGGAATTCGGGCTCGTGCGGCGCCAGGTCGTCGGGGAAGTCCACGAGCATGTCGTGCAGCAACTCCCGGCCAACGTCGGTGATCGCGTAGACGTGGCGGGGCGGCTTGGCCTCCTGCTGCTCCGCGCTGCGCGTCACCGCGCCCGCGTCGACGAAGTGGCGCAGCGTGGGGTAGAGCGAGTTGTTCGACAGGGTGCGCCCCGTCGACGCCTCGATGGCCTTGCGCAACTCGTAGCCGTGCAGCGGTCCGCCGGCGAGCTTCGACAGCAGCAATATATCGATCCACATCGATAGTCAGCTTAGCATGAGTTAGGCGGACCTAGGTCACAGTAACTCGTCCGATCGTGATGAAGCTACGATCTAGCTCACTTTCCGGCGGTCCGTACTTTTCGGCAAGCATCGCTGGGAACGGCCGTGAACAGGGCAATCCCGGTCGACGCCGGGCCGGGTGGCGCTCTGCGGGGGTGGCGCCGCGCGGGGTGGCGCTGTCGCGCAGCGGCTCGGCGGCTAGCGGCCGGTCGCGACCACGCCGTAGGTCGAGGCGTCATCGGTGAACGTCAGGGTCTCGTGGAAGCCGACCTCCCACGGATCCGGGTAGCCCCTGGAGGCCATGGAGATCAGATCCGGTCGCACGATCGAGGTGACCAGTATGTCCGGTACGAGCGCGAACATGCATGACTGGATGAGGGCGACCATCGCGGCGTCCACGGACTGCGGTCCGTCCGTGTGGTATTCGCAGGAGGCGCTGCTCAGGTACCTGCTGTGCGCGCTGAGCGGAACCACGTCGACCGTCAACTGGTGGCCCGCCGCGGTGACGGTGCGGCGGTTGTGCCCGGCGTGGATGGCGGCGGCCGCGGTCAGCCGCGCACCGGTGATCCGTTGCAGGTCCTTCAGCGCGGAGCTCAGGGGCACTCCGGGGATCGCTCCGTGCGGCGCGGGCGGGGGCTGATTGGTCCACTGTGCGCGGTTGAGGAAATTGCCGACCACCACGACGGTCGCTGTGGTGAGCCCGCCCACCACCAGGAGGCACACCGCGAGCAGTACTCCGGCCCGCGGCGCCCGCCGCGGTCCGCGCGAGGGCCCGTCACCGTCGCCGTCTTCACAGAGGATGGCGTCAAACCCGGACGGTGCGGCGTCGTGGTCGACCCTCATCACCCGCGCTCTCCGATTGGCCGAGAAGGCTCGATCTGCCCATTTTCCATAGATGGTCGCACACGGTCACCTGCCGGCGAGTCCGATGACGGAGCGGGCGGGGCCCATGGGCAGTAGTTGATCTTTCCCGCTTCCTGTGCGAGCGCGCGGCCCGGTTTCCCGACAGCTGTTCGATGACGGACCGGTGATCGGCTCCTACGCTGCTCGATGCGCTGCCCCCCAGGGAAGGACAGGATCGCATGGCCCCTCCGCGCCGCCGCCGGCTGGCAATCATGTGTGCTTTAGGCGCTCTCATCGCGCCAGTCGCCATCGCAGGCACGTCCGAGGCCGCAACGGCCGCCCCGCCCGGCATCGTGGTGCAGGGCGGTGAGACGCAGGAGGCGTTCGGCTACACCGACGCCATCCGGCAGCGGGTCTGGGTCGAGTCCGACTTCGACAGCGACAACGACGGGCAGAACGACCGCATAGCGGTCGACATCATGCGCCCGGCAGCCAGTGACCAGGGCCTCAAGGTCCCGGTCATCATGGATGCCAGCCCGTACTACACCACCCTGGGCCGCGGCAACGAGTCGCAGCTCAAGGTCGACGACGCCAACGGCGATGGGCTGCTCGCCCAGTACCCGCTGTTCCTGGACAACTACTTCGTGCCGCGCGGCTACGCCGTGGCGCTGGTCGACATGACCGGCACCAGCCACTCGACCGGGTGCCCGACGGTCCAGGGCGACACGGACAACATGGCGGCCGTCGAGGTGATCGACTGGTTGAACGGTCGGCGGGTCGCGCACGACAAGGACGGTGCCGCGGTCAGCGCGACCGACTGGTTCTCCGGTAAGACCGGCATGATCGGCAAGTCCTACGACAGCTCGCTGTCCGCGGCGGCCGCGGTGACCGGCGTACCCGGCCTGACCACGATCGTGGACGAGTCCGGCCCGTACGACTACTACGACTACACCCGCAGCAACGGCGTCATCCAGCGCAGCGGGCACTACGTCGCCAGCCTGTCGGACACGGTCACCAACCCCACCAACCTCGCCCCGCCACCGGGCACGTCGCAGGCGCACTGCCTGGCGACCCGCAACGACCTGTCGGCCCACGACGAGGACGCGACCGGCAACTCCTCCGCCTTCTGGGACGAGCGCAACTACGTCAAGGACGCGGGCAACGTGCGCGCGAGCGTGCTCGCGACGCACGGCATGGAGGACGAGAACGTCCGGCCCGACCAGTTCAGCAAGTGGTGGTACGCGCTGTCGGCGCTCAACGTTCCGCGCAAGGCGTGGCTCATGCAGGTCGGCCACGTGGACCCGTTCGACGACGACCGCGCCGCCTGGGTGAACGAGCTGCACCATTGGTTCGACTACTGGCTCTGGAACGTACCCAACGGCATCATGGACCAGCCCCAGGTGAACATCGAGACCCACCCGGGGCAGTGGGAGACGGCGGCGAGCTGGCCGGTGCCGACCTCGGCGCCCACCCAGGTCTTCCTGCAGCCCGGATCCAACGCCGGCACGCTGGGCCTCGCTCCGGCGGCCGGAGCCGAGCAGACGACCACGTTCGCCGACAGCGCCTCGCAACGCGAGACGACCATGCTGGCCAACCCGACGACGGTGACGGCCAACCGGAGAGTCTTCCTCTCACCGGTGCTAAACGCGCCGCTACGGCTGTCGGGTACCGCGCTGGTGCAGCTGACCGCCTCGGTCGACGCGCCGGAGACGCACCTGGGCGCGATCCTGGTCGACTACGGACCGGCGTTCCCCAGGGTCGTTGACAACATCAACAACAACGGTGTCACCACGCTGTCCACATCGGACTGCTGGGGGGAGAGCAGCCCCACCGACAGCGCCTGCTTCAAGGACGTCGGCGAGCTGCTCGACACGACCAGTACCTCGTGGCGGGTGTCCAAGGGAATCCTGGACGGGCAGCACCGCACGTCGCTGACCACGCCGACGCCGCTGGTGGTCGGGCAGACCTACCCGTTCAGCTTCCCGCTGCTGCCGCAGGACTACACGTTCCCGGCCGGTCACCAGATCGGTGTCGTCATCGTCGGCAGCTACCGCGACTACGGCAGCAGCGCGTCTCCGAACCCCGCGGACATCACGTTCTCGCTCAAGAGCAGCAAGATCGTGCTGCCCATCGTCGGGGGCCAGCAGGCGGCGGCCGCGGCCGGCCTGAGCGGCACCGAGGCGACCACCACCTCGGTCAGCCAGGACGCCAACGCCACCGGGTACGGCGACGGGACGACCTTCACCGCGACGGTCGCGTCCAACGACGCCGCGATGACCCCGGCCGGGCTGCCCGACTACATGGCGCCGGCGCTGCCGTCCGACGAGGTCTCGGGCCTTGCCGGCCTGGGTACGCCGACGGGCACCGTGCAGTTCGAGGACAACGGCAAGCCGATCGGCGCGCCGGTGCCGCTGAACAACGGGCGGGCGCAGTACACGGCCTCCGATCTGCTCCCCGGAGCACACACGATCACGGCCGTCTACGCGGGCGGTGGAGCCTTCGGCGGGAGCGGCAGCGCCGGGCTGGGCCACGACATCACCATCAGCTTCACGAAGGCTGAGGCACTGGTGGTCGCCGCCAGTTCGGATCCCGCCGTGACGCACGACCTGAACAACCTGCTGAGTCAGGCGTCCGACGCGCCAACCGGGCACGTCCGTGACACCCTGCTGGCCGCGTTCGAGCGCCAGGTCGGCGCCCAATCCGGCGCGGCGCTGACCGCGCAGGAAGCACAATTGCTGACCGCGTCCGCCGAGGCACTGAAGTAACCCGTCCGCCGGCGGTGCGCCGCGTCGGGCCGGCGCGCCGGGGGCGGAGCGCCGGCCCGGGGCCGTGGTGGGACCGGATCGGCGGAGTAGAGCGCCAGCCGGGGCGGGACCGGACGGCGGCGTGCGCCCGGGTGGGGGAGTCACCCCACCCGGGCGCATTGCGCGTCCCGGCTCAGGGACTGGTACAGGACAGCGAGGCGGGCGCCGAGTTGGTGCCGTTGCAGCTGCCGAGGAAGCCGAACGTGGTGGTGCCGTTGGCCGGCACCGCGGCGTTGTAGGACAGGTTGCGTACCGTGACGCCGGAGCCGCTGGCGGTGTAGCTGCCGCTCCAGAGCTGAGTCATGGTCTGCCCATTGGGAAGGTCCAACGGATGGTCCAACCGTTGATCCGCCCAACAGTCTTCATCTGGCGACCTCTCTCGCAGCCGGAACTGCGGATGACAGGAGCGTGCCCGTGGCGAGCGGGTCGATCGGTCGGTGGGGGTCGCGCCCACCGGTGGCTCGCGTGACAGTTGCGAATATCAATGTTGCCGGAAGTTTTCCGGTAACAGAAGCCACGCGCGGGCCGCCCGATCGTTGGACCGGCGACCCGCGCGTGCTGGGAGTGTGCGTTGACGGAAGAGCTCGCGTCGGCGGCGGGCCGGTGTTCCGGGGCTCCCGGGCGCGCCCGTCGCGACGCTCGGATTCCGGTGGTTTCCGGGCCGGCCGGCCCGTCCGGGTGTCCTACCTGTCCGAGTGTCCTACCTGTCCGGCTCTCCCGGCGGGATGAACAGTGCCGCCACGGCCGCCGCCACGCCCGCCGCGCCGCACACGGCGAACAGCACCCGGTACGCCGCTAGCGACGGTAGCGCGAAGCCGCCGAGCGTGACGGTGCTCGCCGCGAGGATGCTCCCGCCCACCGCGCTGGCCAGCGAGCTGCCCAGGCTGCGGGACAGCGAGTTGAGGCCATTGGCGGCGGCGATCTCGGAGACCGGCGTGTTGCGGTTGATGAGCGTCGGCATCGCCGCGTACCCGATCCCGGTGCCACCACCGATGATCGTGCTGCCGATCACCACCTCCCACACCGAGCCGGTCGCGACGACGCGCATCAGCCAGCCCGCCGCCACGATGAGGGCGCCGAGGGCCAGCGTGCGGTGTGCCCCCCACAGCCCGATCAGCCGGGCCGCGACCGGGGCCAACGCCAGCATCAGCAGACCGCTCGGCAGCAGGCACAGGCCACCGACCACAATGGACGAACCGAACCCGTAGCCGGCGGCGCGTGGTGCCTCCACAAAGGACGAGGTGCCGATCAGGCTGGCGAACAGGGCGAAGCCGAACAGCAGCGAGGCCAGGTTGGTCAGCATGATGGGCCGGCGGGACATCGCCGAGATGTCGACCAGGGCAGCGACGACCCGGCGCTCGACGACGACGAACACCACCAGCAGTACCAGGGCGAGCACGAGCAGCCCCACGGTGCGCAGCGATCCCCAGCCCCAGCTCTCACCCTGCGCCAGCGGCAGCAGCAGCGCCACCAGGCCGGTCGACAGCAGCACGGCGCCCGGGATGTCGACGCGGCCACCCGAGCGGCTCGGTGCCTCCCGTACCGCCAGGGGAGTGGCCGCCAGGGACGCCGCACCGGCCACCGCGGTGATCCAGAACAGCACGTGAAAGTCGGCGTGCTCACCGACCAGCCCGGCCAGCGGCAGCCCCAGCGCGCCACCGACCCCGAGCATCGCGCTGACCAGGGCGATGGCGCCGCGTACCCGCTGCGGTGGCAGCACCGAGCTGAGCAGGCTGATGCCCAGCGGGATCGCGGCCAGCGAGGCGCCCTGCACGGCCCGGCCGGCGATCAGCAGCGGCACGTTGCTGGTGACGGCGTCCAGCAGCGAGCCGGCGGCCAGCGCGGTCAGCGCCACCATCAGCATCAGCCGCTTGCCGAACATGTCGCCCAGCCGGCCGAACACCGGCACCGCGACCGCGCCGACGAGCAGGGTGGAGGTCAGCAGCCACTCCACGTTGCCGGAGGAGGTGTTCAGCCGCTGCGGCAGGATCGGCAGCACCGGCACGAGCAGGGACTGCGACAGGGACACCATCAGCGCGCCGAGGCCGACGACACCCAGCTCGAGCCAGGCCCGTCCCGGCGAGGCGTGCTCCCGTGGCTGCTGTTGGTCGGTTCGCCGGCCGAGCATCGCCTCAGTCACGGCAGCCCTCCGCCCCAGCGCGTTCTCCCGCACCGACCGCGATCTCCCGCGCCAGCTGTGGGCGGTGCACGAACCGGCTGAGCAGCCGGGCGAACGCCTCGCGGTCGGCCTCCGGCCAGTCGGCGAGCATGCCCGCCAGGCGGGTGCGGCGGCCGGCCTCCGCGGCGTCGAGTTGGGCGGTCGCCTTCGCGGTCAGGTGTACGAGGGTGGCGCGCCGGTCGGTCGGATCCGAGTGCCGCGCCACGAGGCCGCGCGACTCGAGTTCGTCCAGGTGCCGGGTGACGGTCGTGGGGTCCAGTCCCAGCTCGAGCGCCAGCTCACTGATCCGCTCGGGGCCGGTGCGGTGCAGCCGCAGCAGGGGCTGCACCGCACCGCGGCGCAGGCCTGGTGAAAGCCGGGTGGCGAAGTCGGACAGATACTGCTCACCCAGCGTGGTGAGCTCGACGAAGGCGTCGTGAATCGCGTCTTCGATGCGAAGGCGTGGCATGGCGCTCCCGATAATTAGCTGTATGCATACATCAATCTGGGAGAAGCTATCACCTGGCCCCGCCGCATCGTCAACCGTCCACGCGGCGATCCGTCCGGCGATTCGCGACGGGCCCGGTTCGCGACGGGCCCGATTCGCGATCGGGCTCACCCGACCGGCTCGCGCGCCCGCTCGGTCGGCGCCGGCGCCAGCTGCGCGACCTCGCGCACCCGGCCGACCGGCGAGAGCAGCAGCCACACCGGCAGGGCCACCAGCAACAGCAGCAGGATGACCAGGGTGGCCCGGGGCTCGATGGCGCCGGCCAGCGCGCCGGCCACGAGCGCCCCGACCGGCGTCGCGCCGCGGCTGAGCAGGCGGGCCGTCGCGGTGACCCGACCCAGCATGGCGTCCGGCGCGGCGACCTGCATGGCGGCCCGGACACACACGTTGAACGCGGCGACGCCCAGGCTCATCGGCAGCGCCCCCGCCACGTACCAGGCCAGCCTCGGGCCCGTTCCGGTCAGCGTCACCAGCAGGCCGAAGACTGCCATCACCGAGGGCGCGGCCCACATCAGCCGGGCGTCGCCGACCCGCCTGCTCAGCGGGCCGGCGAGCAGCGCGCCCAGCAACCCGCCGCACGAGCTGAGCGCCAGCAGGACTCCGATCGGCCCCGCCGACAGGCCGACCTGCCGGGCGAGGAACACGAAGATGACGGCCTGATAGCCGCCCAGCACGAAGTTGCCGAGGGCGCCGGCCACCGCGACAGTGCGCGGGAGCGGATGGGCGCGCACGTACCGGATTCCGCTCGCGATGTCCCGGCTCAACCGCTGCCGCGGTGGCCGCTGGAGGGCGCGGCCGGTGCCCGCCCCCGCCGCGGACCGGCTCCGGCCGCGCTCCCCGGGCCCGGGTGGCCCGCCGCCGGCGCGCATGGCGGCGAGACTCACGGCCGACACGACGAAGCTGGCCGCGTCGGCCAGCAGCGCGATCGGCGCGCCGACCAGCTGGACGAGCACCCCGCCGAGGCCGGGCCCGACGATGTTCGCGGCGGACTCGCTGGCGGCCAGCGCTCCGTTGCCCTCGACCAGCCGGTCCCGGGGGACCACCGAGGGCAGGTAGGCCGGGTACCCGACGTCGAAGAACACGGACAGCAAGCCCACGGCGAAGGCCACCACCACTAGCTGGGCCAGGCTGAGCACGTGCAGCCACCACGCGACCGGCACGGTGCCCATCAGCAGCGCGCGCCCCGCGTCCACGCCGATCAGCAACGGCCGGCGGGGCAGCCGATCCACCCAGACGCCGGCCGGCAGCCCCACGATCAGCCAGGCGATCGACGACGCGGCCGTGACCACACTGACCTCGAACGCGCGGGCGTGCAGCGCCACCACCGCGACCAGAGGCAACGCGACGTAGGTGACGGACGAACCGAGTTCGCTGACGCTCTGTCCGGACCACAGCAGGGCGAAGTCGCGCTCGCGGAACAGGCTTGCCATCCCGACAAGCTACCGGTCGGATCCGACAGGCTCACGCCGTTTCTGACCGCGAGCCTGTCATTTCGCGGGAAGCGATCGCGGTAGCCCGAACCAGGGCAGCACGCTGGCCTCGAAGCGGGTCATGGCGCTGATCCGGTCGCCGGCCAGGGTCAGCGCGTACAGGCCGGTGCCCCGCCGGATACCGTCCGGGCCGCGCAGATAGGCGCCGAACGCCGGCTGGCCGTTGGCCCGCGTTGGCACGAGGTCGAACCTGCGGCCCGCGCCGAACAGGGCGGCGCAGAACCGACCCGCGACGTCCCGGCCCTCGTACTCGAAGGGCATCGGCGGCATCGAGATGAAGACGTCGTCGGTCAGCAGGGCCACCAGCGCGGCCACGTCCGCGGACTCCCACGCGCGGGTGAACCGCGCCACGATCGCCTCCTCGGCGGGGGAGCCGGCGGCGACCGGCGGCTGTCGGCCTTCGGCGGGCGGCAGGCGGTGCCGCAGGCCGGCACGTGCCCGCTTGAGGGCGCTGGTGACCGACTCGACGGTCACCTCCAGCATGCCGGCCACCTCGTTGGCCTGGAATCCCAGGACGTCGCGCAGGATGAGCACGGCGACCTGGCGCGGCGGCAGCACCTGCAGGGCGGTCACGAACGCCAGCGAGACGGCCTCGGCCCGCTCGTAGCGGACCTCCGGGCCGGGCGGCGCGTCGGCCGTGGCTTCCAGGAGGAAGTCGGGGTACGGCTGCAGCCATACGACCTCGCCGAGCCGGGTCGGCTCGGGCGCTTCCAGATTGGGCACGTTCCACTCCTTGGCGGCTCGCCGGCCCGCCGCGCGGCGCGCGTTGAGGCACCGGTTAGTGGCGATCTTGTACAGCCAGGTGCGCAGCGAGGCTCGTTCCTCGCTGAAGCCGGCGAGGGCCTGCCAGGCGGCCAGCAGCGTCTCCTGGAGCGTGTCCTCGGCGTCCTGGAACGATCCGAGCATCCGGTAGCAGTGCACGTGCAGTTCCCGGCGGTACGGCTCGGTCAGCTCCCCGAACGCGCCGCCATCCCCGGCCCGTGCCCGTGCCATCAGGTCCGATCCCGCCGCCTTCACAAGCGCCTCCCTCATCCCGCACCTGTCGTGTCTCCGCTCCGGTATGTACACCGCTCGGGACGCGAACTGGGCGGCCCGCGAGCGCCCAGTTTTCCGGGTCCGCGGGGTATCCATCATCGGCCGCCCGGACGGTGCGGCCGCCCGGACGGTGCGGCCGCCCGCGTGGCGCCCCGGCCGCAGCCGCGGCTGCGGCACCACCCGTGACGTACCACCCCGTGAACAACGAAGGAGAGCCGAAGATGGGAAAGATCGTCATCAGCAGCAACGTGTCGCTCGACGGAGTGGTCCAGGATCCGGACGGTGCGGAAGGCTTCGACCGGGGCGGCTGGTTCGTCCGGTACGGGGGCGCGGACCTCGACGAGTGGAGCAAGCTCGAGCACGCCGAGGCGCTGAGCACCGAGGCCCTGCTGCTGGGCCGGCGCAGCGACGGGTGGTTCGGGGCGCGGTGGGCGTCCCGGCCCGGCGAGTGGGCGGAGCGGCTGAACAGCCTGCCCAAGTACGTCGTGTCCTCGACCCTCCAGGAGCCCAGCTGGACCAACGTGACGGTGCTCAAGGGCGACGTGGTCGACGAGGTCACCAGGCTGAGGCAGGAGCTGGACGGTGACATCGTCTGCTACGCCAGCTATGAGCTCGGGCGCACGCTGATCGAGCACGACCTCGTGGACGAGCTGCGGCTGGTCCTCTTCCCGGTCGTGGTCGGGGCCGGGAAGCGCCTCTTCGGCGAGTCCAGCGGCGCGAGGCCGTTCCGCCTCGCCGGCAGCCGGACGGTCGGCAGCGGCCTCGTCCTGCTGACCTACGAGATCGTCCGGGACGCCTGAGCGCCGGAGGAGCGCCAGCGTTCCGGCGAACTCGCGGGCGCTCTCCCGGCGCGGACGGCCGGGAGAGCGTCCGGAGCGGGATTCATCGCGGGGCGCCCGCGGTCGCCGCCACGGGGGCGGCGTCGGGCACCGGGCCGCGCAGGCGCGGATCGCTGGTCTTGCCGCGCCGTTTCCACCGCATCGCCGGGGCCTCCACCAGATGCCATGACGGCACCGCGAGCGCCAGCGCTCCGAGCAGGCTGAACACGATGTACGGGATCAGCCCCCAGCGGGCGCCGCCGAACAGCACGACGAGTTGCTGGGCCGGGAAGCCGTAGATGTAGATGCCGTAGGTGTAGTCCCGACCCCGGCCCAGCCGGGCCACCCGCGAGGGCAGCGCGACCGCCAGGTACAGCACCAGGTACGCGACCACCGGTGGGCCGATCGCGATGAAACCGCCCCGCCACAGGGACAGCCCCAGCAGCGCGGCGGCGATGGTGGCGAGCGAGCCGTGCATGGGGATGCGGTGCGCGTAGAGCCGGGCGACCGTACCGAGCAGGAACAGGAAGCCGAGGTAGAGCATCCACTGGGCGGCCAGGTACCCGAGCAACGGGAACGGGCCGATCGCGCCGCGCGGCAGCGGTCGGGTCGTCCAGTCCGAGGCGCTGACCAGGTCCTTGACGATGAGCAGGTAGCACACCCCGGTGAGCAGCAGCAGGGCCCGGGGCGCGCGGCGCAGCACGCCGGTGACCATCAGGGCGCCGATCGACGCGTAGAACACCAGGTCGTACCGGAGCGTCCAGAGCGAGCCGTCGAACGCGGACGGCCCGTGGCCCTCCCGCCCGTACGGGGTTCCGGACAGCAACCCGGAGATCGGGAACTGGTTCATCGAGCCGAACCAGTTGGTGGTGAGGTAGTGGAACGGGCCCTGCGAGTGACCCCAGAATCCGTGCAGCGTCCCGTTTTCGTAGAGCGCGGCGAGCGGGGCCAGCACCAGGGCCGTGACCAGCAGGCACACCCAGAGGCCGGGGAAGACCCGCAGGAAGCGCGACCAGGCGTAGCGCCAGAACGACGTGCGCAGCGCGCTCTCGGTGATGAGGAACCCGGAGGCCAGGAAGAAGCCGTAGAGCGAAACGGTGCCCAGGTCACTCTGGCTGGAGGTCAGGCCGTCGCCGATGCTGGGCAGCCCGAAGCCCAGCGGCTTGGCGTGAGCGATGATCACATTGCACGCGAGAACCATGCGCAACAGGCCGAACGCGTTGCGGTGCGGGGAGTACCGGTCCGCCAGGGTCGGCAGCGGCAGCCTGGGCAGGCTCCACCCCGCTGGCCGCCCCCGGCCCGGTCCCCGCGGCTCCCGAGAGGATGGGCGCGGCGACGATGACCGCGGCGACGATGACCGCGGCGACGATGACCGCGGCGACGGTGAGCGCAGCGACGACGAGCGCAGCGCCGGCAGGCGCAGCCCTCCCAACCTGTACTCCCGCACGGGCAAGCTCCCTCGTGACGGCCGATGGGCGATCGGCGACGGGTCCTCGCGCCCGCGCCGGCCTTGATGACCGGCGCGGGCACGGGTGCCGTTCGGGTCGGCGAAGGGGGGCCGATCCGGACATAAGGGAGATTATTCCGATTCCGCCGCGCGGTGGCCGGCTTTCGGGAAGATGAAAAGGCTGTGCTTTCCCGCACCCGGCGGATCGTCCGCGCCCGGGTCACCGCCCTCCCGCACCCGGTCACCCGATGGTCACCACCCGGGCCCAGTCGGGCGGCGCGGGCGGCACGTAGTCCGGATCGTCCTCGCCCGAGTTTCCGCTGCGGGGGAACAGCCCCACCACCGTCCGGCACGCCGGCCGCGTTTCCGGCCAGGGTGTCTGCCCGTCGGTGAGGACCACCACCACATCCGGGCGGGGGCTGGTCCGCATCGCCCGGGCGAAGCCGCTGCGCAGGTCCGTGCCGCCGCCGCCCATCAGCGGGACCCCCTCGGCGCGGCACAGCGGGTACGCGACCGAGGCCGCCGCGTCGCACGACAGCACGGAGACGAGGTCCCGCCGGCCACCCACCGCCCGGCCGATCGCGGCGACCTCCAGCAGTGCGCTGCCCAGTTCGGCGTCGCTGACCGAGCCGGACGTGTCGATGACCACGCAGACCCGGGGCGGCTTGCGCCGCAGGATCGGCAGGACGACACCGGGCAGCGCGGTGGACCTGCGCGACGGCCGGCCGTACGAGTAGTCCTCACCCACTCCCGGGGCGGTGGCCGCCGAACGGACGGCGGCGCCCAGCAGTTCCCGCCACGGCTGCGGCGGATGGAACGCCTCTTCGGCCCACCGCCGCCAGCCATCCGGTGCGCTGCCCGGCCGGCCGGTGATGCCCCGCGCCACCCGGAACCGGATCGCGTCCCGTTCCTGCGCGCTCAGCCCGTGCGCGCCGTCCGGCCCCAGGTCCCAACCCCGTTGGCGCCCGTCGGCGCCGCTGCCGCAGTCGAGCCAGGCCAGGCGCTGCGTGTACGGCCCGAGCCGAAACCTGCTCAGGTAGTCCTCCATCAGTTGACCCGGGCCCAGCCTGAGGTCTTCCGGCCGGACGGCTCCCTCGGGCCGCGCCAGCCCGTCCCCGTACACGTCGTCGTTGATCTCGCAGTCCGCGGCGATGTTCATCCGCAGCCGCTCGCCGGGTCCGGTCAGCCCGCGCGCGAGCGCCACCCGGTCGCTGCGCCCGTGGTGGTCGCGCAGCAGGTGTGAGACCTCGTGCACCCACACCCCGGCCAACTCCTCCAGCGGGGTCTGGTGCACGAACGTGGGTGAGACATAGCAACGCCAGTGCGGGTCCACCGCCATCGTCGGCACCGTCGGCGACTCCACCGGGTGCAGCGCGAACAGCGCCGCCGCCAGGTACGGCCGGGCCCGGGCGGCGTACAGCCGGGCGGCGTACAGCTTCTCCAGGTCCAGCGTGCGCGCCGTCATCGGCGGGTACCTGCGCCCGCCGCCAGCGGTGCCCCGGCCCGTGCCTCTTCCCGTGCCTTGGTGCGCGCTCCGGCCCGGTCCGCCTCGCGCGACAGCGACACCGCCCCCGCCAGCCGGTCGATCGCGGCCGGCACCTCCCAGTCGTCGCGGCGCAGCGCGGCGAGCGTGGCGGCCGGCACCACCACCAGATCCGGGGCCCCGGTCTCCAGCGCCAGCACCAGCAGGGCCCACGCGGCGTCCCAGCGGGACTGCTCCGGCCGCTTGCGTACCGCCTCCACCACGCCGTCGAGCACCGCCTGGCGCAGGTCTCCCCGCTCCGGCAGGACGGCCACCGACGGGTCCGCCAGCAGCGTCTCGGGGTCGGGCAGGTCCATCCGGTCCAGGCTGGCCAGCACCTCCAGCCCGGGTCCGTCCCCGACGGTGCCCCGCACGAGCATGGACAGCACGTCCCGGGAGGTGCCCGCCGCGGTGGCGAACGCGACCAGCCGCAGGGTCATCTCCCAACTGCGCGGCGACGGCCAGGGTCCGCCCCGGCGGGCCTCGTTGCTGGGCAGCCGGTGCACGAGCCCGGGCCGGGCGGTGAGGAACCCGCACACCGCCCGGCGTGCGAACGCCACGGACTCCCGCAGCCGCCCCGGATCCAGCCGGGGCAGCGCCGCCCGGGGCCAGGTCCCGCCGAGCCCGCGCACCACCACCTCGTGCTCGTACGTCCACTGTAGATGGACGAACCGGTTGGCCAGCGGGGCGCTGAGCTCCCAGCCGTCGGCCGCGGAGGAGCGTGGGTTGGCGGCGGCCACGATCCGCACGCCGGGCGGCAGCCGCAGGGCGCCGACCTGGCGTTCGAGCACGAGGCGCAGCAGGGCGGCCTGCACGGCCGGCGGCGCGGTGGACAACTCGTCCAGGAACAGCAGTCCCCGGCCGGCCCGGACCAGGCGTACCGCCCAGTCCGGCGGGGCCATCGGGACGCCCTGGACCGCGGGATCGTCGCCGACCACGGGCAGCCCGGAGAAGTCCGAGGGCTCGTGCACGCTCGCGATCACCGTGGTCAGCGGCAGGTCGAGGGCCTCGGCGAGCTGATTCAGCGCGGCGGTCTTGCCGATCCCCGGCTCTCCCCACAGCAACACCGGCAGATCGGCCGCCACGGCCAGGGTCAGCGCCTCAAGCTGCGGGTCGGGGCGCGGTTCGGTGACGGTCTGGGCAAGCAGGGAAAGCAACTCGGCGGAGACCTCCAGCCGCAGGGCGTTGTCCGCATTGGACGGTGACTCGGCGTTGGACGGTAGTTCGGCGTTGGGCAGTAGATCGGTGGCGGGCAGCAGTTCGGCGTTGGATAGTAGTTCGGCGGCGGGCAGCAGTTGGGTGGTGGGCAGTAGTTGGGTGGTGGGCAGTAGTTGGGTGGCGGGCAGTAGGCCGGTGGCAACGGACGGGGCAGAAATGGGCATGCGGCATCACCTTGGGGGGTCTTGGGGCCGCGCGGCGGCCGGAAACGAGAGAAGCCAGTGGAGTGGAGTCAGTCGAGTGGAGGTCGGGGGAGTGAGGTCAGGGGCGGCGCGGGTGCCGCGCGTGGCGCGGGTGGGTCCGCACCTCACGGCGGGTGTCCCGAACGTCCGTGGGCGGCCCGAGCCCGGCCAGTCCGGCCCGGAACAGCCCGTGGCTGACCCGCCGGAGCGCGGCCGTCTCCAGCTCATCCCGCAGGGCGCCGCCGCGCAGCAGCGCGTCGGGTCCGAGCAGGCTCTCGACCGTGGCCAGGGCGCCGGCGTCGTCGCCGTGATCCAGGCGGGCGCGGACACCCACCAGGCACTCCGGGTGCCGGTGCGCCTCGTCGATCGCCCGCAGGCACGGCAACGGGTTGCCGCCCAGCGCGGCCAGCAGCTCCTCGCGGCGGATCTCGGCCGGGTCATGGTCCAGCGGGACGAGCTTGCCGTCCACCAGACCGATCCGGTGGCGGTCGCCTCGGCACTCGACCAGGTGCGGATCGCCCGCGCCCTCCGGCGTTCGCGGCGCGCCGGAGGGTTGGTGGCCCGGTACGAGAGCCCGCGCGACCAGCGGGTGCAGCCGGCCGGCGTCGATCAGCCCGGCACGCAGCAACTCCAGGTCGGGCGGCACCCAGGTGGCCGCGTCGGGCAGCACCGGCAGGTCGCCGGCGCCACCCTTCGCGGGCGCGGGTGCGAGGGTCATCGCCGGCGGCCCGCCCGCGCCGGTGTCCCCACGCAGGCGCAGCACCAGCCGGTGCCGGCCGCCGAGCCGCACCGTGACGGCGTCGCCGCCCCGCCCCCGGTCGTCGAGCAGCAGCGCGGCCTCGGCCGCCCACCGCTCCACGGCGCAGCCGCTGCCCTTCGGTACCGGGTCGGGGGCGGCGGTGCCAGTGGCCGCGCCGGAGCCGGTGGCCGTGCCGGTGGCGGTGGCCGTGCCGGTTCCGGTGGCTGTGCCGGTGACGGTGGCCGGCCGCCCCGCGCCGGAGCGCTCCCGCAGCTCACCGGCCCGGTGCGCATCCCACAGGTGGCGGTGCAGGTCGAGGCGGAATCGTCGGTCCGGGTGGGGGTGCGGGTGCGCGTACGGCCCGTCCCCGAAGCCCGAGCCGTCCCACAGCGCGAGGCTGATCCGTTGTCCGGCGTCCGCCCACGCCGGTGGCGTGCGGGCCACCAGGTGCACGGCGCCGCCCCGGGAGCCGGCCGGACCGTAGCGGGCCAGGGAGACGGTCAGGCCCGGTCGTAGCAGGCCGTCCGGGGCGACCCTCGGCAGGTGCCAGCGCAGCAGGTCGGGGGCCAGTCGGCGCAGGTCGGCGCGGATCCGGTCGGCGAGCTGCCGGCCCCGCGTTCGGGCCACGGCGCGCAGGTTCAGGTCGACATCGACGCGTGCGGCGGCGCACGCCCCGGCCCAGTCGCCCACGGCGCGGCGGGCGGTCGCAGATTCGATCATTGGCGGCGGCACGGCGAACTCGCGCACGTGCAACCAGAGGAGAAGGCGGGATTCCTCATCCGCGGTAGGTGAACGCATCAGCACTCACCGTTTGCGGATGGGACCTCCCATCTGCACAAGAAGGTAGGCATCGTCGATCAGCGTACAACGCTCCGCGCCGGATGTCAGGTACGGGGACCGGAGCCGGCAGCCAGCGGCTCCGCGACGCGGCGGGGTCTGGACTCGTCGCGGCGAGTCTGGACTCGTCGCGGCGAGCGAGAATTCGTTGGCCTCTTCGCCCAGGATCGATCACGATCTTCCGATGGAATCCGAACTGGTGACGCATTACGGCATCGACGGCCTCGAAGACTCCCGCCTGCGCCGGTCGCCACACGGGAGGCTGGAGTACCTGCGCACGCGGGAACTGATCCGGCGCTGGCTGACCGCGCCCGGCGCCCGGGTGCTCGACGTCGGCGGCGGCACCGGCGTCCACGCCGCGTGGCTGGCCGGCGACGGGCACGCCGTACACGTGGTCGACCCGGTCCCGTCTCACGTGCGCGCCGCCGCGGCCCTGGACGGGGTCAGCGCCCA
Organism: Rugosimonospora acidiphila; assembly: GCF_039543385.1. Taxonomy (NCBI): domain Bacteria; kingdom Bacillati; phylum Actinomycetota; class Actinomycetes; order Micromonosporales; family Micromonosporaceae; genus Rugosimonospora; species Rugosimonospora acidiphila. The sequence continues at coordinate 245,090 of NZ_BAABJQ010000009.1, read as the reverse complement.
GCTCGGTGACGCGCGCGAGCTTGAGGTCGCGGACGGCAGCGTCGACGCCGTCCTGCTGCTCGGCCCGCTCTATCACCTGACCGAGGCGTCGGACCGTGCCCGTGCCCTGGCCGAGGCGGTGCGTGTGCTGCGCCCGGGCGGGCTGTTGGCCGCCGCCGGGATCAGCCGGTACATGTCGCTGCTCGAGGTCGGCTCTGACGGCCGGCTCACCGCCGAGCTGGAACCCTCGGTGCGCACCGTCATCACCTCAGGCAGCTACGACGGCCACGTCGGCTTCGTACCGGCGCATTTTCACACCGCCGAGGAACTGCGGGCCGAGGTCCAGACGGCGGGGCTGGTGGATGTCACTGTGTACGGCGTCGAGGGCCCGGCCTGGCCGGCGCTGGACGCGGCCGGCATCGCGGCGTTCGACGGCCGGATCGAGGCGGCACTGCGCGCCGCCCGCGCCGTCGAGCAGGACCCGCTGCTTATCCACGCCAGCGCACACCTGCTCGCGGTGGCGCGCGGCTAGCGGACCAGGTGTCCCGTTCTCGCGCGGTGGGACGGTCAGTCGGCGTAGCCCGCGGCCGCGGCGAGGCGCGTCGCGTCCGGCGTGCGCAGCCGGATCTCGATGGTGCCGGAGGTCGCGGGGTTGAACCGGCCGACGTCGGCGACGATGAGCAGGCGGTCGGGGCTCTCGACGCGCACCTGGACAGCGTCGCGCAACGGGTCGCTCAGGGGTACGTCGACCTCCTTGTGGCGGCCGGTCCACACGAGCAGGCGCTGCCGAGTGACCGCCACGGCGCCGGCCACCGCACGTTTTTGGAAGGAGACGAACTTGCCGGGGGCCCGGTAGTGCCGGAGGGTGACCGTGCCGCTCAGCCCCTCGGCGATGATGGCGGGCTGGTCGGCGGCGAGGGCGGCACGCAGGTCGATGGGCAGCTGCCCGGTGCCGAACAGCAGGCGCTTGACGAGATTCACCGGTGGGATCCTCCTTCGCGCGGTAACCCCGGATCAGGGTGGCACGTCGCCCGCAGGATCGTCCATGCCGGCCGGTGCTGTCGTTGGCCAGCAACGCGGCGACGTGTGGGGCCCGGCCGGCGCGCGTGACGGCGCCGGCCACGATGTGGATCACTCCGGATCGGCCGGCCGGATGGCGATCGACACTCGCCCGGCCGATCGGTGATTAACGCGGTCCGTCACGGGCATCGCCGCCGTGGCGGGCTGCTGTCCCGCCGGGGATCGGACGGTGGATCGGATCGGACGGTGCCGATCGGGTACCGGAAGCGGAGGGCTGTGCAGATGCGGGAGGGCGCCCCGGTCGTTGCCGGGATCGACGGCTCCCCGGACAGCCGGGCGGCGGCCGAGTTCGCCGCGGCCGAGGCCGAGCGGCGGGGCCTGTGGCTGCGGCTGGTCCACAGCGATGAACGGCACGACGGCGAGCGGCACGACGGCGAGCGGGACGGTGACGGGCAGCAGGGTGCCGGGCGGTACGGCGCCGGGCGGCGACCGGTGCTGCCCTCCGACGTCATCGAGGGGACCGGGCCGGCCGACGCGGGGGAGGAGGGCGGGTCCGGGGACGCCGAGGCGAATCTCGACCGGCTCGCCGCCGACCTGCGCGGCCGCCATCACGGGCTGCGGGTGGAGTGTGTGATGCGGTCGGGGGACGCCAGCGGGGTGCTGGTCGACGAGTCGAACTCGGCGAGCCTGCTGGTGCTCGGCTCACGGGGCCTCGGCCGGCTCAGCAGCCTGCTCAGCGGGTCGGTGTCCGAGCAGGTCGCGACCCACGCGCACGCCCCCGTCATCGTGATGCCCGGGCGCGTCGAGTCGCGGCCCGCGGTGCGATCCGGGCCCGTCCTGGTGGGGGTCGACGGGTCGGACTCGTCGGCGGAGGCGATCGGGTTCGCGTGCGACGAGGCCGCGAGCCGCGGCGAGCCGCTGCTCGCCCTGCGGGTGTTCGAGGTTCCGCGACGCACCAGGGAGCAGGCCGAGGAGGCGCTGGAGGCCGCGTTGGCGGACCGGCTCGGTGGGTCCCCGCCGGTTCGGGTGCGGCGGTTGGTGGTGGAGGCGTCCAACCCGACCGAGGCGCTCCTGCGCGTCGGTCGGCAGGAGGAGGCGAGCCTGGTGACGGTCGGCTCGCGTGGCCGGGGCGGGTTCGCCGGGCTGCTGCTCGGCTCGGTCGGGCGCGCCCTGCTGAGCCACGCCGACCGGCCGGTCGCGATCGTTCACCCGCGCGCGTGACGGTGCGCGCCGCCCCTTGCGCGCGGCGCGCACAATGGGCGGGCTGACCGACCGCCGGAGGTACCCCATGCAGCCGTACCAGCCATTCCAGGGCGTTCTGTTGATGCCGGGGCGGGCGCCGTTCGGGACGGTGTCGCCGGTGACGCTGCCCGATGGGCTGCCGGTGGCGCACATCCGGTGGCACAACTGGTCGATGCGGGCCCGCTTCGAGATCCTCGACGGGGCTGGGGCGGTGGAGTTGGCGCACGGCGGCCGGCAGGGGATGCGCCGGTACCAGGTGCTCGGCCCGCGCGAGGAACCGCTGCTCCACCTCAAACTGGGTCTGTTCAGCGCGGCCCGGCGCACCACCGTGACGCTGCCCGACGGCAGGGTCCTCTCCGCCAACGGCAACTGGTCGGGACGCAGGTTCGCCATCACCGACCAGTCCGGCCTGCCGGTCGCCCGCATCGCGACGACCAGCGGCGTCTTCGCCCTGCGGGCCGACAGCTTCGCGTTCGAGTTGGTGGCTCCGGTGTTGTCGATCGTGCAGGCGGTGGGTCTGGCCCAGTGCATGCGCGCGGCGGTGGAGTCCGCCCGCCGGGTGGCGTCCTCCTGAGGCCACCACCGTTAGTATTCGAGGATGGCAGTCAGTCGCGTCGTGCCGGACCTACAGTCAACCGACCTGCGTGCGGCCACCACGTTCTACGTGCAGGTGCTCGGCATGGAGATCGTGATGGACCACGGGTGGATCGTCACCCTCGCCGATCCTGACAGGCCAGAGGTGCAACTGAGCCTGATGACGCACGACGTGTCGGCAGGCGTGGTTCCGGTCGCCTCGGTCGAGGTCGACGACGTGGACGCGGCTTACCGGGCCGCACGCGCCGCGGGAGCGGAAATTGTCCATGAGTTGACCGACGAGCCGTGGGGAGTTCGCCGGTTCTTTGTCCGCGATCCGGCTGGGCACGTGATGAACATCCTCTCGCACCCCCGTTGACGCCGCAGAATTGGCAACTACGAGCGACGATCGACTAGATCGGCGCGCCCCCGACGCGTCGCCGGTGCTCAGTGCGTGAGGCCGGCCGGCAACGGTTTGGTGTGAAGGATGACCAGCTCGCCGACGGCCCGGGTCAGGGCGACGTAGAGCCGGTTCATGCCGCGGGGCTCGGCGGCGACGATGTCGGCCGGCTCCACCAGCACCACCCGGTCATACTCCAGACCCTTGACCTGGCTGACCGGGATCGCGTTCAACGACATGGCGAGCCGATCGGGTGCGATCACCGCACCGCTCTCCCCGGCGACCGCCGCGGCCAGGTCGTCCACCCGGCGGATCTCCAGGGTGCCGCCGGGGCGGAAGGACCGGGTGGGTTCGATCCCCGGTGCCAGGGCCCGGGCGGCGAAGTCGGCGATGACCTGCGGCACCCGGTACCCGGTGGGCAGGTCGAGCGTCCTGACCTCGTGCTTGCCCAGCCGCCGCACCAGTTCCGGCCAGGACTCCACGGCCAGCGGATGGGTCGCCTGACCGAGGTCGCCCACGACGGTCATCGAGGCGTGAGCCGCGTGCCGGGCGATCATCCGGCACTCCATCGGCGACAGGTCCTGCGCCTCGTCGAGGATCACGTGCAGGTACACGTCCTCGACGGGCTCCTCGGCCTCGGCGACCGGCAGGGGCTCGGCCAGCACCGGCACGTAGCCCTCCTCGCCGTACGGGTCGAAGCCCTCGCTCCAGCCGGTCACCTTGTGGCCCTCGCGCAAAATGATCGCGGCCGCCCAGCGCTGCGCGCCCCAGTAGTCGTTGCTGTCCATGGACTGTCCGGACATCGCCATCGGGGTGGCCAGGCCGGGCGCGAACAGCTGCCAGCCGTCGTTGAGGCTCCAGCTCACCACGAAGGTCTCGGCCAGGCGGGCGCCGCTGCTCAGCTCCCGCAGCTTCCACTCCGGCACCGCCTTCTTCGGCGTCTCCGGCCGGCCGAGGATCTCGGCGAGCTCGTCGAGCAGCGGAACGTCGTCCACCGTCCACTCCCCATTCTGTGCGGGGAGGACATCCTGCGGGGTCAGCGGCGGCCACCACGCGTTCAGGAAGGCGTCCGGGATCTCCTTGCCGTCCAGCATTCCGGACAGCACCTTCGCCGCAATGGCGCGGCCGCCGTTGAGCCTGATTCCGAGCGCCTCGCAGCGCTTCCTGACCTCGATGCGTGCCCTCGCCAGGTCGTCGGCGTCGAGGCTGCGCAGGCGGTCCGGCGCGTTCGGTGGGGTGTCCCACGCCAAATCGGCGAGTACCCGCACCATGCGCAGGTCGCCCTTCACGCGGGCCACCTCGGCCGGGTCGCGGCGCGTGGCGGTGACACCCTCGAACAGTTCGCCGATCGCTCGCAAGTGGACACTGTCCTCGCCGAGCCCGGGCAGCACCCGGCCGATGTATTCGGTGAACACCGTCGACGGTCCGACCACCAGCACCCGGCCGTCGGAGAACCTGCCGCGATCGGTGTAGAGCAGATAGGCCGCCCGGTGCAGCGCCACCTGCGTCTTGCCCGTGCCGGGGCCGCCGGTGATCAGGGTGACGCCGTGGGCGGGGGCGCGGATCGCCTCGTCCTGCTCGCGCTGGATAGTGGCGACGATGTCACGCATGTGCTCGCCGCGTCTCCTGGTCAACGACCTGAGCAGGGCGCCCTCGCCGACCACGCCGTCGACGTCCTTCTGGGAGAGGACTTCGTCATCGAGCCCGACCACCGAGGGGCCCTCGCACACGATGACGCGCCGGCGATCCACGCCGAGCGGGTCGCCGGGAGTCGCCCGATAGAACGGCGCGGCGGCGGGCGTACGCCAGTCCACCACCAGCGGCTCCCGGTTCTCGTCGCGGACCCCGAGACGGCCGATGCGGTACACGTCGCCGTCGTCGAAGTCCAGCCTGCCGAAGACGATGCCTTCTTCCTGACTGTCCAGATCGGACAGTTTGGCGGCGGCGCGCAGGACCATGGCGTCGCGCTCGACCAGCCCGGTGACCGGGCCGGACGTCGCGCGGTTGTGCCCCTCCGCCGTCAACTCCCTCGCCTGCGCGCGCATGAAATTCAGGCGCTCGTAGACCTTGTCGACCACCTGTTGCTCGATGGCGAGCTGCTGTTCGAAGGCGATCTGCTGTTCTGTCTCGGACACGTGGGGCTCCCTCTGCCGGCACGACCGCTCGCGGGCTTGTCGAGAATATGTGTCGGTCGGGAGCGCAAAATCAGTATCCGGGCCGATTCGGGCGACTTGACTGGCCGATATGATGGACATGGCGGAGGAAATGAGATGCTCGAAAACCCGCCTGATCCCGACTCCAGGCGCCGGGCCAAGCGCCCGCCTCCGGGCTCAATCCCTCCGCCTCCGGCGCTAGGGCCCCGCCCCCGCGCTAAAGCCCCCGCCCCCGCGCTAAAGCCCCCGCCCCCGCGCTAGGGCCCCGCCCCCGCGCTAAAGCCCCCGCCTCCGGGCTAGATGCCCCCGCCTCCGGGCTAGATGCCCCTGGTGGGCGCCGCCGCGGTGGAGTCCGCGACACTGGCGAGCGCCTCCATCAGGGGCAGTGGGTTGATGTAGTCGCGGTAGGACTGGATCTGACCGTCCCGGACCCGGAACACGGCGATGACGGTCTGGTGGAACGGCGCGCCGGTCGCGATGACGGTTCCCCTCGCCTCGTACTCCACGATGATCACCTCCGGATCGGTGGTCTCGTGCAGCACCACATCCTGGAATTCGTCGAACCTGACGAACGACTTGCCCGTCTCGGTGAGGAACCTGTGGATCTCCTCGCGTCCCCGCAACCGCGCGGGCACGCCGGCGGGCCGATACGGCCACTCGATGTATCCATCGGGAGCCATCAATTCCACGAATGCCTCGACATCCACTTCGCGGCCCACCCGCAGCATCCGCTCGACGATCTCGCGTGAGGTGACAGTCATCGCCCAGACCTTTCGTTGAACGCTCGTTGATTGAACGACCGTAGAACGAAAGGTCGGCCCCTGTCAACGCCCGTAGAATGAATGGGTGACCGATCCGAGCGCCCGCCCGACCCGAGCGCAGCAACGCCGCCAGACCGAGGCCCGCATCCTCACCGAGGCCCGCCAGCTGTTCGCCGAACTCGGCTACGAGCGCACCACCATCCGGGCAGTCGCCAGGGCGGCCGGCGTTGACGCCGGCCTTGTCATGCACTACTTCGGCACGAAGGACGAGCTGTTCTCCCGCGCCGCCATGCTGCCCGCCGATGAGTTGCCCACCGGAAGCGCCGACCAGCTGGCCGAGGCGTTGCTCGACAGCGTCGCCAAGCGCCTCGTCAGCGAGCCGGCGGCCTCGCTGGCCGTTCTGCGTTCCATGCTCACCAACGCCGACGCCGCCGATCGGTACCGGGCCGCGGGGCAACCCCAGCTCAGCCAGATCGCTGCCGCGATCCCCACCCCGGACGCCGAGCTGCGCGCCAACCTGCTCAGCGCGATCGTCCACGGCGTGATCATCGAGCGCTACCTGCTCCGGTTCGGCCAGCTCGCCGACGCCTCGCCGGAGCAGATCATCGACCTGCTCCGCCCCTGCTTCCAGACCCTGGCGACAATGCCCGCGCCATCGTCAACCGACGACCCGTCAACCGACGGGCCCTCAACCGATTAATCATCGACCGGCGGGCCAACGACCGGTCAGCGGAGGACTCGCCAGCCATCGACTCGCCGGCGGGCCGACGCTGGTTGAGGGCGCCGCGCCACGACTGCCGCGCCACGACTGCCCGCGCCACGACTGCCGCGCCACGACCGCGGCGGCTGCCGTGGCTTTGTCTCGCCACGGCAGCCGCCGGCTCGATGCGGTCAGCTCTTGAGGGTGAAGCCTTTTTGCACGCGCGGATCGCGCGAGTCAGAACCCACGTAGACGGTCCGGTCCCCGGTGCCCACGATCCAGTTGTTGGCGGCATCCGCCCAGGAGGACAGCTGCTGCTGGTTGATGTGCAGCGTCACCGCCTGCGAGGCGCCCGCGGCGAGGGTGATCCGGCTGAACCCGACCAGTTTCCGCAGCGCCTGCTGGACGCTTCCCGGCAGGTCCGGCGACGGTCCAATGTAGACCTGCGGAGTCGCGGAGCCCTTCACGGAACCGGTGTTGGTCACCGTGAAGGTCACGTCCACCCCGCTCGCCGAGGCGCTACCCTTGATCGACAGCTTGGAGTAGCTGAAGCTGGTGTACGACAGGCCGTACCCGAACGGGAACAGCGGCTGTACGCCGTGCTCGTCGTACCAGCGGTAGCCCTCGTAGATGCCGTTGACGGACATGCCGGTGATGGTCCGGTAGCTGGTCGTCGCTCCGGCCACGTACGGGCTGGGTCCGACCACACCCGGGTACATCGGACAGTTGCCGGTGGCCGAGGTGTCCGTGCAGTTCGGGTCGTACATCGGCTGCTGGGTGGCGCTGGCCGGGAAGGTGATGGGCAGCTTGCCGCCCGGGTTCACCTTGCCGAACAGTACGTTGGCGGTCGCGGTGCCACCCTCCTGGCCCGGGTACCACATCTCCAGGATGCCCTTCACGGCCGACGCCCACGGCATGAGCACCGCGTCACCGGTGTTGAGCACGACCACGGTGTTCGGGTTGGCCGCCGCCACCGCGCCGATCAGGTCGTTCTGGTACCCCGGAAGTTGCAGCCCGGCCGCCTGGTCCGAACCGCCCCGGTCCGAGCCTTCCTGCCCGTCGTCGTACGCGAACAGCACGACCTTCTTGGCCGTCTTCGCGGCCGCGACGGCCTGGTTGATCGCGGCGGCCTGGTTGTCCGGCGGCACCCAGCGCAGTTGGATCTGCGCGGGCGACGCACCGGCGACCACCCGCAGGTCCAGGTGGATCTGCTGGCCAGCGGTCAGCGTGGTCGAGTAACTCGCCTGCTGCAGCGCCGGGTTGGCCGGGTCGTGTGACCGCGCGGTCTCGGACAGCCCGGCGTACGAGGAGGATGGTGCCTTCGGGTACGCGCCGATGCTGACGCGGCGCTGCGCGGTGGCGAGTCCGTCCACGAACAGCTGGGAGCTGGTCTGGTTGCCGACGAACACCTTCAGCTGCCAGTTGGTGCCGCCCGGGTTGGCCGGCGCGGTGAGCAGACCGGACCAGCGGAACGCGGTGTTCGCCGGGATGGTCGACGCGCCGGTGTAGTTGACGGTGCCGTCCAGCTGATCCGGCGTGGCACCAGGATCCAGATCGAGCACCGGCTGGGCGCCCGAGGCCACGCTCGCGGTGGTGATCTCCTGGCGCAGTAGGCCCGGCTTGCCGGCGAATCCGGTGTCGGTCGAGGTGAGTGTCCAGTTAGGATACCCAGCGGCCGGATCGGGTGCGGACAGGGCCGAGGCCGGTACCAGCTGACCGTCCAGGTCGTACCCGGGCACGTAGGACACCGGGTTCGCCGCGCCGGCGGTGGCCTGGATAGCGGTCAGCGGGCTGACCGAGCCGTCGTACGGGGTGACGTGGGCGCTACCGCCGCCGCCGTAGTACGAGGCGACCGCGGTCGGGCCCATCACCAACAGGCCGCCCTTCTTCGCGTCGGCCTTTGCCAGCGGCAGCACCGTGTCGTCGTTCTTCAGCAGCGTCGCGCCGTCCTCGGCGATGGACTCGGCGGCCTTCGCGTCGCCGGCCTGCAGGCTTGCCAGGTCCGCTCGGGCCGGCACCCACGGGGTCGGCGCGCCGGTGAAGTGCGAGCCGTACTGGGTGCCCTCCAACAGGTCGGCCTTGTTCATCGTGGTCAGGATCTGATACACGGCGGTGTCGAGGGCCTGCTTCCACTGGGCGCCGCTGATCGCCGGGTACGCCGGGTAGTCGGCGGTGGCCGCCACGGCCGGGGTGCCGTTCTGCACCGCGTTGGTCAGTGCGGTGACGCTGAAGTTCGAGCCGCTGGACTGCTCGATGTCGTCGCCGTTGACCAGGTCGGTCGTCTTGTGCACGGCGCCCCAGTCGGACTGCACGAACCCGCCGAAGGCCAACTGCTCGCGCAGCACCTCGCCGAGCGTGGTGCTGTTGCCGCAGCCGTACACGTAGTTGACGCGGTTGTACGAGCACATGACCGAGCCGGCCCCGGCCTGGATGGCGGACTGGAACGCCAGCGCCTCGGTCTCGTGCAGGGTCTGGTCGTCGATGAGCACGTTGGTCGAGCTGCGACCGTTCTCGAAGTCGTTCTCGATGAAATGCTTGAGTTCGGTGATCAGCCCCTGGCTCTGCGCGCCGGTCACCTCGCCGGCCGCGATCTGCCCGGCCAGGTACGGGTCCTCGCCGAGGGTCTCGAAGTTGCGACCGCCAGTGGGGTAGTTGACCTCGTTGACCATCGGGCCGAGCCACACATCCTGGTCGGTGGCGCGCCCGGCCTGGCCGACCGTCTCGCCGTACTGCTGCGCGGCGGCCGAGTCGAACGAGGCGGCGAGCCCGACGGGAGCGGGCATCTCGGTCTCCACGTGCGCGAGCCGGACGCCGGCCGGGCCGTCGGTCATCCGCAGCGGGGGAATGCCCAGGCGCGCGACGCCGGGAATCCAGCCGGCCTCACCGACGCACCCGACCGCGGAGGCGGTGCAGCTGGCCGTCGCGGCCGCGCTGTTGGGCGGGTCGCCTTCGCCGTGCACCATGCCGATCTCCTCGGACAGGGTCATCTGGCCGACGAGGGACAGCAGTTGGCTGCTGGTGAGGGTGCCCTGCCCCCACCCGCTCTTCGCGGCGGTGGTGGCCGCGTCGCCGGTGGTGGGCAGGATCGAGGCGACGAGCAGGCCGGTCGCGGCGACCGCGGCGACGCGCCAGCGTCTGCCCTTTCTGGAAGCTTGAGGTAGCTGTGCACGGGATGGGAACACGAGAGGTTCCTCCTGGAGACGTCGTGGAGTCAGGCGGCTTCGCTTCAGGAACGGCCAGGCGCGTGACTCCGCCCGGCGCCGCCACGGCGCGGTGGGTCAGTGCGGGCGTGGGGCGGCAGGGCGTGAGGAACGGCGCTGGCAATGACTCATCCGGGTGCGCTGGCACCCGGCGACGTGTGCCGGCGGCGGATCAGGCGACCTGCCCGGCGGTGCCGCCCGGCAGGTACATCGCGCCGCTGGCGCCCTCACCGATCTGGCCGGAGATCGCCGAAGGCTTTGTTGTGTGACGGAACATATTCCTTCTTGTCGACGTGCGCAAGACTTACGTTTGCGAATGTTGTCAGCGGTAACATTTCCGCAACGTGCGCGCCGGCCCATCGACGCCCGTACACGTGGCGACCTGCCGATCCGGCCCCACCCACCGGCCCGGTGGTCACGGGCGGGCCGCCGGTGACTCTTGACCACGAAAGACAACCGGCCTTACCGTCAGCGCCGGATCGGCTCACCCCGGGTAGAGCTAGTCCAGGCATTCGGTCGGCCGGACCGGAGAGCCCCCAACAGCGGGCCGTGTCCAGGCAACCAGTCGGGACATGAACGCTGGCCGGCCGCGGGTCCGGCGCCGGTGCGCCGAACTCAGGCGTCCGGTTCATCGGCACCGGCCCGCGGCCGGCTTCCCGAGGCCGCCGACCAGCGGCCGGGGTCTGGACGGCCGCCGGCCCGCGGCCGGTCTGAGACGCGGCGCGGCCCGCGGCGCGATCTGGGAGGCCGCGGGGCCTTGCGGCGCGGTCTGGAGGTTCGCACGGCCCGCGGCAGATCCGGAGCGCGGGCGGCCCGCGACGGGGCGTTCGCGAGCCCAACGGGCGGCGGCGGGTCCTGCGCGGCCTCACCGGCTCGCGGCGGGTCCTGCGCGGCCAGCATTCACTTGCCGTCCGGTGCGAAATGACATTGACGAAGTTGAAATCCGACTTACGCAATAGCCATGAACTCTCGGGGGTTTCCGAACCGGCGTCGCTGAATGCCGGGGACGGGTTTTGCCGGCGGTGGCCGCCGGGGCACACGCGGCGCCGACGACGGCGCGGCAGCGGGAAATTCTCGTCCGCTGCCGCGCCCTCGCATCGCTATTCCTCGGGAAGCGCCCCGACGCCATACTTGGCGAACATCCCCAGCATGCGCTCGTCGAAACGCTCCGGCCCCCACGGCTGCACCTGTACGCCCGGTTGCGGCTCGTCGCCGCCCTCCACGAACAGCCCCTCCGCCCCGCCCGGGGCGTAGAAGAAGAGCACCTTCGCGGCGTGCACTCCGACATTCTTGAAGCGGTGACGGATCCCGCGCGGGACGAAGACTATGTCGCCCGGACCGGCGGTAAAGAGCCGGTCCCCGTCGAGGAACTCCAGCTCGCCGGAGAGCATGTAGAACGTCTCCTCCTCGCTGGCATGGGTGTGCGCGACCGGCCCGCTGCCGGGCGGAACGCTGGCCTCCACGATCCCGATCGCGCCGTTGGCGGCCGACGCCTGCAACCGGACGGTGTACACATCACCGGAAAACCATTTGGTGACGCCCTCGTTGGCGGGAATGTGCAGGCCGCCCCGCGTCGTATACCGAGGATCGGTCGTCAGGCCAGCTAATGGTATGCTCATTTTTCAATCCGCAATGTTCGTTCTTGTAACCGATATCGATCGGCGAACTCTCCGCCGATCCGTCGGGGTGCCGGTACTGTCCCGGCGGCAATACGGTAGCCGCGACCCCGGCCCGTATTCCAGCGATCGGCGGCCCGCGGAGTAGTGATGATTCGCATGGTTCGCCCGATGAACCGTTAGCCGAATCCGGCCGTTGTCTCCAGCCGACGTTCTGTTCGGGGGCGCCCGTGTTTGGGGCCGCCGTGTTTGGGGCCGCCGTGTTCGGCGCCCGTGCGCGACCACGGGGAGGGCCGCCGCGGCGACCCTCCCCACCACCCGTCTGTCAGTTACCAGAGAATCTCGACGAGGACCAGGTTGTACGGATCCTTGCGAGGCGCCGTGTCGTTGATGGTCACCCGGGTACCCGAGGCACTGGTGGGCCCCGTGGTCGACTGCACCCAGTAGGTGTCGCCCACCGAGTCGGTGGCCTGGTGCACCAGGGTCTGGCCGGCACCGACGGTCCGGTCGACCGAGGCCAGCCAGTCGTCGCCGCTGGCGAACACCCACGAGTTGGCGGCGGTGGTCTTCAGGCTCGCCGTCGGCGCGCCCTTCGAGGAACTGGCCGTGGTGACCGCGCCGATGCCGCTGGCCCGGTAGGCGGTCACCGTGACCGACTCGTTGTAGCCCCGGACGTTACCGGTCACATTGATGACCGCGTTGTTCAGATCGGAGGCTGCCTTCGCGGTCCAGACCTCGGCGTCACCGTGTACGCCGTTGGCCCGGCCGGCGAGCCGCCAGTCCAGACCGCCACCGGTGACCTTCGTCGTCTGGCCGTGAGCGCGGTCCGGGGAGTCGGCCGCCACGTACGCGACGATCAGGTCGCCCGCCGGTGCCGTCAACCTCGCGTGCGCCGAGTCGCGGCCGAGCGCGCTGGCGGAGGCGTCGACGCGCGGACCCGGGGCCAGGCGCAGCAGCACGGTGCCGTGCGCCGGGATCGAGTCCAGCGTGATCGCGCCGGCCACGGTCGTGGTGTCGTGTGACCACTGGTCGGTCGCGGCGTACGCCCGGGTCGGGTCGAGCCCCAGCGAGGCGAGCGACGCGCTGACGTTGGTCCACGGAGTGCTGCCCGCGTTGAACAGCGCCACCGCGGTGTCGCCGTTCGCCAATGGCTTGGTCAACGTCCAGTCGGGGTTGGTGCTGGAGCCGGTGACCACGGTGGCCTGCGCGCCCAGCGGGTCCTGGTCGATGGCGACGACCCCGGCGTTGTTGTACACGGCCAGGTTCTGCGGCGCGATGTTGACGATGTCGGTACCCGCGATCAGCGGAGCCGCCTCCATCGCCCACAGCCCGAACTCGGTCTGGCTCTCCGCCAGGGTGAGCCCGCTCTTGCCCGCCGATTCGCCGATCGGGTGCGATTTGGCCAACGGCGCGCTGATCGTGATGCCGGTACCGGCGCCCGCCGCGGTCGTACCCGCCGGGTGCGCCGCGGTCAGCGGCGGTGCGAAGCTGACTCCGGTGCCGGGCTGGCTGGCGTCGTTGACCGCCGCCCGGTTGGCGTGCGCGAGCGTGAGGGCGGGGGACACCGTGACACCCGTACCGGTGGCTCCGGCCGTGCCCACCGCGGTGATGGTGACGGTCTCCGCGTTGGCGCCGTTGTCCACGGCGAGGGTGTCGCCCACGGCGAGGTTCGCCACGCTGGCCACCGGGATGGTGGTGGCGCCGGCGGCGGTGGCCGCCGCCAGGGTGGTGCTGGTCCCCGCGGTGCCGACCGAGGTGATCGTGGCGGTCTGCGCGTTCGCGCCGGTGTCGATGGTGATTTGCTGGCCGGCCGCGAAGGCACCGACGCTGCCCACCTTGACGTTGTTGTCACCGGCCGCCGCCGCGGCCAGCAGCGTGGTGGACCCCGCCGCGGTACCGACGGAGGTGATCACGCCGCCCTCGACGTCACCGGCCGCGGCGGTGCCGATCCGCAGTACGCCACCGACGACCGCGCCGGAGACGCTGTTCACCTTGACGTTGGTGTCGCCCGGTGCCACCGCGCCGGCCAGCGTGGTGGAGCTGCCGGTGCCGATCTCCAGCATGTCCGGGTCGTTCCAGTGCCCGGGACCGGCGTAGGCCGCCAGCGCCGAGTTGGTGGTGAAGTTGCGCAGCATGCTGGAGAAGCTGGCGCTGATGTCGGAGGTGGTGCGCCACAGGTTGGAGATGGCCGGCGCCCAGGTGTACGTCTTCAGCCCGGTGTCGCCGAGCGTCGCCGACTCGAACACGATGGGCCGGCCGGTGGCCTTCAGCGCCTGGCTCATCTGGGTGTACAGGTATGCCGCCTTGTCGTCCCGGGTGGCACCCGGTACGTCCCCGAGCGGCACGTTGCACCAGTCGTCCTTGAGGTAGTCGACGCCCCAGCTGGCGAAGTCCTGCGCGTCAACGGTGTCGTAGGTGGCACCGTTGGGGCCCTGGTATGTTCCGGCGAGACCCTGGCAGGTGGCGGTGCCGGTGTCCTCGTAGATGCCGAGCTTCATGCCCAGCGAGTGCACGTAGTCGGCGACTATCTTGATGCCGTCGTTCAGGCCGGGCGCGCTGGGCGGGAAGAAGGTCGGGTCGGCGATGAGGTGCCCGTTGACCCGTCCGGCGGCGAGCTTCGCGGCCGAACCCGACACGTTACGACCGTTCATCCAACAGTCGTCGATATTGACATAATTGTATCCCGCTGCCTGCATTCCGTTGTTGTGCATAGCAAGCGCGGTCTGCTCGATGAGCGATGCGCTCACATTGCAGCCGAATGCGTTCCAGTCGTTGAATCCCATTGGCGGCGTCAGGGACAGGCCGTTGTAGGACGAGGACGGCGCCGCATCCAGGGCCGCCTGCGCAGATGCTGCGGCCGTTTGGGCGGGCGCTACGGCGGCTTGGGCCGGTGCTACGGCGGCCAACCCCGTCAATCCGACGGTCGTTGCTAGGGACAAGAACGCGGCGGCCGAGGTGCGCCGAAAGTGACTTCTTCGGGACGAATTTGCCGAATCTATTGACGTGCCAGGACTAACCCTCACGTAGCTTCCCCTTGTCTGGGTTCTCCTTGTCCGATTCGGCGCGCCAGGAGCATTTATATACCTGAACCTATTCGGCCTCAAGACCGACAATTGTCGAAGGCGAAGGCATGGCGAATGGGAATTCGCCGCATAGTATAGTTATACGTCGATGTTGGACAGGCCCTCGCGGGCTACGGTGGTGATCGTGCCGCGTCCCGCGCCCAGCCGTGGACCGTGCTCGCACGCCCATGCGAGAACAGCGTCGCGGGCCGCAGTGGACGCCGCGGTGAACTCAGGCCGGGTCCGTGCGGCGGGCAACGAGTTCGACCTCGAAGGCGTCACCGTTCTCCAGGTACGCGGCGTAGTGCCCGGCGCCGCCAGCGTGTGGATGGCGGTCGGGAAACAGTAGCCTCCAGCCGTGCTCCGCGGCCTCGGCGGCCAGCGAGTCGACCAGCCGCGCGTCCGCGACGTGGAAGGCGAGATGGTTGAGTCCCGGCCGGCACCGGTCGTGATGGGTGGCGCTGAGATCCGGTGACTGCTCGACGACCAGATAGGTGTCGTTCAGGCGCCAACTGCGCCCGGCGGACCAGTCCTGGAACGTGGCGTAGCCCAACGCGCCCAGCAGCCAACCCCAACTGGCCACGGCGCGATCGAGGTCGGGCACCCACACCTCGATGTGGTGCAGCGCGCCGGTGGCGGGCCGCTCCGCCCCGCCGCCCGGTCCACGCGTGTCGCCCGGTCCACGCGTGTCGCCCGGTCCATGCGTGCCACCCGGTTCATGCGTGCCATCCGGTCCATGCGTGCCACCCGGTTCACGCGTGCCATCCGGTTCGTCCACGGTGGAGACGGTATCTGACGCGTCGCCGCACGGCCGGGTCAGTTCGCCGGTGGCCGGCGGCCCGTCCTCGTCCCGGCGAGAAGGATCATTGCGATGTGAAACGGCTATGTTGAATATTTATGAAGCACGCCGACCAGGTTGTAATACATTCTTGGCTGAAAGGCGGCGCATTGGCGCGGGGTGGGCCGGCGGTCGCCGGGTACCTAGTTGATGCGGATGCCGGCCAGTGGTAGGCATGACGCGTCGCCGTTTGTTCGAGATTTCGGGCGAGGATTTCCGGGACGCGAGCCGCGGGCCGCGGGCCAATGCGGCGGCCAGCACGGGCGGTCGGTGCGGGCCGGTCGGTACGGTGGGGGTGATGTCGACCTTGACGCAGCGCCCGTTCGTGTTCCTCGACGTCGACGGTCCCCTCATCCCCTTCCGGTCGCGGCCGGTCGCCGAAGGGCATCCCCCGGGCGGTCGGGAGACCGGCCGTCACCCCGACGGCGACGGTGGCAACCCATTGTTGGAGCGACTCGACCCTGGCGACGGGCGGCGACTGCTGGCGCTCAAGTGCCAGTTGGTTTGGGCGACCTCCTGGATGGGCGACGCGAACGAGGTGGTCGCACCGCGGCTGGGCCTTCCCGAACTGCCGGTCGTGGGGTGGCCGGACACCGACGATCGGATCGGGCCCGGGCTGCACTGGAAGACCGCGCCGCTCGTCGCGTGGGCGGCAGGGCGCCCGTTCGTATGGCTCGACGACGAGCTCACCGAGGCGGATCGCCGGTGGGTCGCCCGGCACCATCCGGTCCGGGCATTGCTGCACCGGGTAGACCCCGAGGTGGGCCTGACCTCGGCCGACTTCACGCGGGTTGAGCGGTGGCTGGATGACCGCGGCGATGACTCGTGACCCATGGCACCGGATCACGTGCGGAGGAGGTACGAGCCGCGTCGATGGCAGCCATCGGCGGGTCGTGTGACCGGGAGTGCAGCGACCATCCCGTCGCGATCGTCCGTTGCCAGCGCCGGCAACGATCCTCGGGTACGCCGACTCGCGGCCTCCACCGGGGCTGACCGTGTCTGGGTTACCGCGGATGAGGTGTACGGCCCCGTCATTGCCTTCGGTGGTAGATGTTGCGGCGGGGTTGTTGGTCGGGGTCGAGGTATCGGGGTGGGATGAACTCAGGTAGCCCGTCGGAGGCGATCCCGACCTGCCAGTCGCCCTGGTGGATTACCCGGTGGTGGTGTGCGCACAGCAGCACCCCGTTGTCGAGGCTGGTGGGGCCGTCATCCAGCCAACTGACGAGGTGGTGCCCGTCGCACCACCTCGGTGGGCGATCACAGCCCGGAAACGCGCAACCCCGGTCGCGCAGCACCAGGGCTCGGCGGGTCGGGCCGGTGAACAGGCGCCGCTCCCGACCCACGTCCAGGACCTGACCTACGCCGCCCAGCACGGCGGGCACGATCCGGGCATCACACGCCAGCCGGCGCGCGGCGGCGGGGCTGAGCACGGTCCCATCGTCCAGGGTGGCGGCGCCGACCTGCCCACGCAGGGTGTCCAGGTCGACGGTGACGGTCACCTGCGGCCGATCCCCACCATTGTCGGGCAACTCCCCGCCGGCCAACGCCAGCCGGCACACCTCCACCAGGGCGTCGACGCGTCGCTGCTCCGGGCTACGCAACCCCGCCTCATCCGCCAGCCGGGGTGCGCACAATGGGTCGATCGCGGCCCGGACCACGGCGGCGGACTCCTGGTCCAGCCACCCGGTCAGCCGCACCCTCGCCTGGCCGGGCACGTCGGTCAGGTACAGGCACCGGTCGGCGTGGGCACGGTCCTCGTCCCGGGCCAACTGTTGCGCGGCCTGCCTCTCGGCGACCTCGGGGGCGACCACGTCCAGCAGTCGGCTGGTCAGCCGACCCAACTCCCTGGGCCCGAACACCGCACACTGCCCAACCAGAAACTCCTCCCCCTCGGTGCGGACCCCGGCGGGAAGAGTCGGGACAGCGGCCGCGATCACCTGCGCCTGCTCAAGATTGACCGTCCCGGCGGCCAACGCCTCCGCCGTCTTCGACAACCCGCCGTGCAACGCCGCAGCGAGCCTCACCTGACGCACCGCCGTACCCCCAGACAACCGGTACCGGTCACGTAGCCACGCGGTCGTCGTCGTGGCACCCTGCCGCCGGGCAAGGTCCCGCCCATCGATCTCCCGAATCAGGCCCAACCGCACGGCGTCCAACCGCGACGCCAACGCATACGCCTGATCCAAACAGTCAATCAACACCTGCGGGGACCGAGCCCAGACCGACGCGCGCGCGAGCGACCGCACCGCGTGCTCCAGCTCGATCAACGGATCCCCGTCCACGAACCAACGCTACCGATGGGGTACGACACTTTTTCGGGTCGCGCCGACCGATCCGCCGGGCATGTGTGCGAATGATGAACGAACGTGGCTTGGGTCTTGGCCGCTGACATCCGTTGCTGGCGTGCGCCAGCGACCGCGGGTCCGGACCGGGCGGGACCATCGGATGCATCCGCCCGGGCGCCCTGACTGCCGAATGGGGGGCCGTGTTTCTGCGCCACGGCTACGCGGGCTTTTTCCGTCCGCGTCCGGCAGGATTGCGCTATGGGATACGAGGGCCTGGCATACACCGCCACGCCGTACGACCGGGCGCCGGACCGCCGTGGCGACCCGCGGTGGACCGCCCACCAACTCGCGCGGGACGACACGCAGGTGGTCCCGATGTGGCGCGACCGTTGCCTGCTGTCCGTCGGCGGCGCGCCGGCGGCCCTCACCGGCACGGCCGGTCGGGCCGCCGCCGAGGCCGCCGAGCAGGTGGCCCTGCTCGGCCTGGAAGGGGCGCGGGCCGTCTTCGCCGCGGACCTGTCACGGCTGGACGAGGCCGAGGCTCTGCGGGTGACGGGTGCGCGGGCGACGGCGGACATCCGAGGGCTGGCGGCCGCGCTGCCGTCGGCACAGGCGGCGACCCTGGCGTACGCCCGTGGCGTGCTGTACTGGAACCGGAATCAGCGCTTCTGTGGCTCCTGCGGTGCGTCCACCGTCGTCCGCGGAGGGGGGCACATCCGGGTGTGCTCCGACGCCGGCTGCGCTCGGGAGCATTTTCCGCGCATCGAGCCCGCGATCATTGTCCTGGTGGAGGCGCCCGGCCCGCCTGCCAGGTGCCTGCTCGCCCGCCATCACGGCGCGGGGCCGGACCGGTTCTCGCTGCTGGCCGGGTTCGTGGAGATCGGGGAGAGCCTGGAGGGCACGGTACGCCGCGAGGTCGCGGAGGAGGCCGGCGTCGCGGTGGGCACGGTGACGTACCGGGGCTCGCAGGGCTGGCCGTTCCCTGCGGGGCTGATGGTCGGCTTCGTCGCGCGGGCGCTCGACGACCGGATCGACGTGGACGGCAGGGAGTTGCAGGAGGCGCGCTGGTTCACCAGGGACGAACTCGTGCGGCGCATCGTCGCCGGCCCGGGTTCGGGTCCGCCCGACTCCATCGGCGGCTGGCTGATGCGTTCGTGGGCGGGGCTGGACGACGGCGAGGCCCCGGCCGGCTGACCCGGGCGGGACGCCGCCGGGTTGTGTGCCGGCGTTACCTTAGGCCCATGATCTTGGCGGAGGAGCTGGTCCTGCTCGGGTACGGCGACCGGGGCGATCCGGTGGTCGCCGGCGTCGGCCTGGACTTCGGGCTCGCCGGCGCGGTCCTGGTCGAACTCGCGCTGGCCGGCCGGGTCGAGGTGGCGGACGGAATGCTCACCGTGGTCGACCGGGCGCCGACCGGCGACCCGGTGCTCGACGCCACCCTGGCCCGGATCGCCGAGCGCGAACCCCCGCGTACGCCGAAGGACTGGGTTGGCGATCTCCGCACCGGGCTGCGCGAACAGATCCTCGGTCGGCTGGTGGGGGCCGGGGTGCTGCGCCGCGAGCCGGGCAGGGTGCTGTGGGTGTTCCCGGCCACCCGGTACCCCTCGGCGTCCGGGGAGCAGCCGCCCGCGGAGGTGGAGATACGCCGGCGGCTGCTCGACGCGATCGAGGGCGACGGACCGGTGGACGAGCGCGCCGCCGCGCTTTGTGCGCTGGTCCGCGCTTCCAGGCTCGAGCAGGAGGTCTTCGGCGACCTGCCCAAGGACCGCGTCGCGGCGCGACTCACCGAGATCGGGACGGGGGACTGGGCGGCCGAGTCGGTCAAGCGCGCCGTCGCCGAGCTGGACGCGGCCCTGGTGGCCGCGCTGACCGTGGTGGCCGTCATCACCGCGGCCGGCTGACGGCCCCACGGGAGACAATCCGCGGCTCAGCTGTCCGTCTTGTGCAGCTTCGGGATGCGGCCGGTGAACGGATTCGAGCTGGCGCGCGGGTAGGCGAGCGCGACCTCGGCCGCCGGTACCGGCGCGAAGCCCGCCACGCGGTCGTGTCGGCGGCGCTGGCGTGTCTCAACAACGCCGTCGATGAGTGGGCGCGCACCCGCGGCACCAAGCCCGTCGACAAGCTGCCCGACCTCGCGATCGCCGCGGTGCGCGGCTGACGGAGGCAGACCCGCCGGGGGTGGGCGGTTCCGCGCGGGGACCCGGTTCGGGTCGGCCGTGGCTGTTATCGTGCCGGCATGCAGGCGCTGGCCCTGTTCGACCTGGACGACACGCTCGTCGATCGTGGTAAGGCGTTCAACGCCTGGGCCGAGGAGTTCGTCGCCGCTCACGGACTCGACGAAAAAGCGCTCACCTTTCTGGTGGTCACCGACGCCGGCCACTCCGGCCCGATGAACGATTACTTCGCGACGGTGCGCGAGACGTTCGACCTCGCCGAGCGGCCGGGGCAGCTGTGGGAGCGGTACCGCGGCCGCATGCCCGAGCTGGCGTCCTGCCGGTCCGAGGACCTCGATGCGCTCGGACGCCTCCGGCGGGCCGGATGGCGGATCGGGATCGTGACCAACGGGATGACCGACAACCAGCTCACCAAGATCCGTAATACCGGGCTGGACGCACTGGTCGACACGTGGTGCATCTCCGACGAGGTCGGCATCCGCAAGCCCGACCCCGAAATCTTCCGGCTCGCCGCCCGGCGCTGCGGGGCCAGCCCCGAGGGCGGTGGCTGGATGGTCGGTGACAGCCTCGACCTCGACATCGCCGGTGGTCGCGCGGCGGGGCTGCGCACGATCTGGTTGCCACCGAAACACCGACCCGAGCCCTCGTCCCGGCCCGCCGCGGCGCCGGACTTCACCGTCGGTTCGGTGGCCGAGGCGGTCGGGGTGATCCTCGCGGCGACCTGACTCCTGGCCGGCCGGCACCGGCACCCGATCCGGCGGGTGGCGACGGGTTGACCCGCCTGGCGGGTGGCGACGGGTTGACCCGCCTGGCGGGTGGCGACGGGTTGACCCGCCTGGCGGGTGGCGACGGGTTCAGCCGGCCGGCGGTGCGGCGCCGTACCGGGCGAGCATCGCGCGCTTGTCCGGCTTGCCGCTGGGCGCCACCATCACCTCCGGGATAAAGGTGATGGTGGCCGGCACGCTGCCATCGCCCAGCGTGTCGCGGACGAGGGCGGTCAGCTGTTCCCGGGGCGGGGTGCGGCCGGCGGCGGGCCGGATCAGGGCGTGTACGGCCTCGCCGGTGCGCTCGTCGGGCGCGCCGACGACGAATGCCTCGTCGACGTCCGGGTGCAGGGCGAGCACCTGCTCGATGGGGCCGGCGTAGTGGACCATCGCGTTGACGATGACGATGTCCCGGGTGCGGCCCACCAGGTGCAGGAACCCGTCGCCGTCCAGGTGGCCCAGGTCGCGGGTGCGCACCCAGCCGTCGACGTACACCTGCGCGCTCTGCTCCGGGTCGCCCCAGTACCCCGAGGTCTGCCACGGCGTGCGGACGTAGATTTCGCCGTCCTCGCCCGGCGGTACCGGCCGGTCGTCCCGGTCCCGGATGCTCACCTCGGCCTCGGGGTGCGGCCGGCCGACCGAGGCCAGCGCGGGCTCGCCGTACCGGCTCAGCTCGTCGGGCGTCAGCAGGGTCAGCGACCCGGCCTCGGACTGACCGTAAGCGGAAAAGACCACTGGACCAAGGCGCCGGGTCGCATCGGCCAGCCGGCGCGGGTTCAGCGGTGAGCCGGACACCATCACCGACCGCAGGGTGCTCACGTCGACCGGATCGTCGCGCAGAGTGTCCAGCAGCTGGTACAGCCGGGGAACGGTCATGATGGTGCCGGTGATGCCGTATCGCGCCACGACGCCGGGGAAGAACGGCCGCGGGTACTCCTCGGGGATGACCGCCACCCCGCCGTGAAACAGGCTCAGCAGCACGTAGTTCATCACCACGGGGCTGGACAGTGTGCCGAACAGCAGGCAACGATCCAGGCCGTCGGCCAGCCGCGCCATTGACGGCGTCCACCGGTCGGGAGCGCAGGTCCAGTCGGCGGCCAGCGCACCGTAGGTGATGGCGCAGCCCTTGGGCTGGCCGGTGCTGCCGCTGGTGTAGGTGACGCGGGCGATGTCCTCGGGTCGGCCGGCGGCCACCAGCGGGCTGCCGTCCAGGTCGTCCCGCCCACCGGCCCCGGCGCCGTGCGCCAGCAGGTTGGTGGCGCCGGAGTGGGCGCCCAGCGAGTACAGCGGGGTGCGGCCGGCCACCGGGATGAGGTCGCTGCCCGCGGCGGCCGGGTCGAACACGATGGCGTCGACGCCCCCGCCCAGCAGGTGCGCGAACTGCCCGGCGGTCAGCCCAGGTCGCACGGCGCTGACCCGCGCGCCCAGGGCGTACGCGGCGAAGATGGCCGCGAAGCCCTCGGGCGAGACGCCGGGCATCAGGGCGATCCCGGTGCCGGGACCGAATCCCGCGGCGCGCATGGCGCCGGCCAGCCGTCGCATCGTGGCCAGCGTCTGCGCGGCGGTGACGATCCGGTCGCCGTGCTCGAAGCAGGGCCGGTCCCCGGCCTCATCCAGCAGGTCGACGAGGGCCTGCGGGTAGGTCGGTGAGGTTTGTGTGCGCATCACACTTCCGTTCGCCGCTCGGCGATGTCCCGGTGGGTTGAGGCCCGCTCATTCTGCGACCTCGCCGCCCCGTGCCGCAACGGTGCGGCGGCGCCCGATCGAGGCCGTCCTGCGCCGCCCCGGCTTTGAGGTGGTTCTGAGATTCAGTGACAAAGGTCCATTGCCTGGCGGTTTGCTGTCGTCACGGACCGGAGGTCGGTGTGTCCAACGAAGTTCGCGACTACCTGGTCATCGGGGCCGGCCCGGCCGGGCTCCAACTCGGCGCGCTGCTGGCCGAAGGCGGCCACGATTACCAGATCCTGGAGGCCGGCGAGGCGCCGGGTACGTTCTTCCGCACGTTCCCGAGGCACCGCACCCTCATCTCCAGCAACAAGCGGCACACCGGCACGGACGACCGCGAGTTCAACCTGCGGATGGACTGGAACTCGCTGCTGTCAAACGACCCTGACCTGCTGTTCACCCGGTACACCCGCCGGTACTTCCCGCCCGCCGACGAGATGGTCCGGTACCTGGCCGACTTCGCGGCGGCGTTCGACCTGCCGATCCGGTACGGCACCCGGGCGGTGCGCGTGAGCCGCGCCGGGGCGGACGGTGGCTTCGCGGTCACCGACCAGGCCGGCGAGGTGTGGCGGGCCCGGCGCCTGGTGATGGCCACCGGGGTGAGCCGTCCGTACGTCCCGCCGATCCCCGGAATCGAGACGGCGGAACAGTACGTGACCGTGACGGTGGACCCGGACGACTTCGTCGACCAGCGGGTGCTGATCCTGGGCAAGGGTAACTCCGCGCTGGAGACGGCGGACAACCTCATCGAGACGGCCGCCGTCATCCACGTGGCCGGCCCCAGTTCGATGCGCCTGGCGTGGAAGACGCACTACGTCGGGCACCTGCGCGCGGTGAACAACAATTTCCTCGACACGTACCAGCTCAAGTCGCAGAACGCGATCCTGGACGGCAACGTGCTGTCGATCGAACGGGTTGACGACCGGTACCGGGTGCGGTTTTCTTTTTCGCGCGCCAACGAGGTGGTCAAGGAGCTCTGGTACGACCGGGTCATCGCGTGTACGGGATTCCGGTTCGACGCGTCCCCGTTCGACGAAAACTGCCGTCCGGAGCTGATGTACAACGACCGGTTCGCGGCGCTGAGCCCGGCGTACGAGTCGGTCAACGTCCCCGGGCTGTACTTCGCCGGCACGCTGATGCAGCAGCGCGACTTCAAGAAGTCGACCAGCGGCTTCATCCACGGCTTCCGCTACTCGGTCCGGGCGCTCTACCACATCCTGCGCCAGCGGCATCACGATCTGCCCTGGCCGCACCGCCCGGTCGCGGCCGACCCGGACGCGCTGGCCGACGCGGTGCTCGACCGGGTCAACCGCACCTCCGCGCTGTGGCAGCAGTTCGGCGTGCTCGGCGACCTGGTGGTACTTGTGACCGGAGGAGCGCAGCCGGAGCCGGGTTGTGGCGGAGGCGAGCACCTCCAACATGTTACCGGAGGAGCGCAGCCGGAGCCGGGTTGTGGCGGAGGCGAGCACCTCCAACGTGCGACCAGCGGGGCGCGCTACTTCGAAGAGGTGCCGGTGGGTTACGCCGCGCAGGGGGTGTTCGGCGACGAGTATTTCGCCGTGACGCTGGAGTACGGGCCCGACCACGACAAGGTCGACCCCTTCGACATCACGGTGCGGCGAACCGCGCAGGACGCGGCGGCCGACGCGCACGACGCCAGCTACCTGCACCCGGTGATCCGGCACCACCAGGGCGGCCGGCTCGTGGCCACGCATCACGTCGCGGAGAATCTGGAGAACGAGTGGAACAAGCCGCTGGCGCACCGCGGGCCGCTGCGTGACTTCTTCGCGCGGGAACTCGCCGTGCCTGCTGAGCCCAACGGCGCGGCCGGGCCCAACGGCGCGGCCGGGCCCAACGGCGCGGCCGAGCCCAACGGCGTGGTGGGGCCGGCGCGGGGCCCGGACGCGGTACCGGGTTCGGGCGCGGAGCAGGCGCCGGCCCCGGCCGTGGGCTGACGGGCCGGCGGGGGATGCTCAACCTGCGGGAGTTCGAGGCCGCCGCAGCGTCCACGGTGGACCGAGTCCACTACGACTACCTGGCCGGCGGCGCCTGGGATGAGGTGACGCTGCGGGACAACGAGGCGGCGTTCGGCCGCCTGCGGCTGCTGCCCCGGGTGCTTCGCGGGCGCGACAAGCCTGAGCTGGACGTGTCTTTGTTCGGCTGCCACGCCGCCAGCCCGGTGCTGATGTCGCCGACGGCGTTCCACCGGCTGGTGCACCCCGAGGGCGAGCGGGCGACCGCCCGGGCCGCCGCGGCCACCGGCACCATCATGGTGGCCAGCATGGCCGCCACGGTCGCGATCGCCGACATCGCCGCGGCGGCCCGCGAGGCGGCGGGCGGGGTGGTCGGCGGGGTGGTCGGCGGTGGTGATCCCGCGCTGTGGTTCCAGCTGTACATCCAGCCGGACCTGGAGGTGACCGAGGCGCTGGTGGCGCGGGCCACGGCGGCCGGCGCGCGGGCGCTGGTCGTCACCGTCGACTCGCCGGTGTTCGGTGCGCACGAACGCGACCGGCGCAACGGGTTCCTGGATCTGCCGGCCGGTATGGCCTGCGAGAACATGCGCGGGCTGCCCGGCGGTGAGCCGGACGCGGTGCGCCCGATCGCGATGTCGCCGGAGATCTGCTGGGATCACCTCGACTGGCTGCGCCAAGCCACCTCGCTGCCGGTCGTGCTCAAGGGAATCCTGCACCCCGAAGACGCCCGGCTGGCGCTGCGTCACGGCGTGGACGGGCTGATGCTGTCCAACCACGGGGGGCGGCAACTGGACACGGTACCGGCCACCATCGACCTGCTGCCGGAGATCGTGGCGGCCGTGGGCGGCCGGATGCCGGTGATCCTGGACGGCGGGGTGCGCCGGGGCACCGATGTGGTCAAGGCGCTCGCGCTCGGGGCGAGCGCGGTCGGTATCGGCCGGCCCGTGCTGTGGGGGCTGGCCGCCGACGGCGAGCGGGGCGTGCGGCGGGTACTGGAGCTGCTGCGCGAGGAGGTGGACGCCGCGCTCGCCCTGTGTGGCGCGGGGTCCCCGCGCGACCTGACGCCCGACCTGGTGAGGAGACGTTCATGACGGCGGTTCGGCTCACGGTCGCGGTGGTCGCGCTCGCCCTGGTGGTGTCGGCGCCGTACTGGCTGCCCGGGTTCGTGGTCGGGCTGCGGGTGCGCATCTTCGCCCGGGTCAACGGCGACGAGGGCGTGCCGGTACCCGGCCGGCAGGTCGGCCTCGCCGACTTCCGGCGGTTGTACGCGCACCCGGCCGCCAACGGCCGCAGCCGGGGCGCTGCACTGTCCGACCTGTTCTGGTACTGGCTGGCGCCCGGGCCGCAGGTGCACCAGGAGCACCTGGAGCCCGGGCCGCGCTACGACGAGGCCGCCCGCACCACCCGGCAGATCCTGGCCCGCCTGCGCAAGGACGAGTGGGAGCGGTTGGTCGGCCGGTGCGCCGAGCGGAGCCTCGACGCCCGACTCGCCGCAGTAGAGCCAGGGCGGCGGGCGGCGATGGGGCCGGGCCGGCGGCCGCGGTGGGACGCGGTGCGGCTGCGCGACCTCATGATGCCGATCTGGGCCGAGGTCTACTACGAGGCCGTATTCGGGCAGCCGTGCCCGGAGCCGGTGCGCGACCTGATAGTGGCCAACGCCGACGACGTGGTCAGCGCGCTGAAATGCACCCGGCTGCGGCACCTGCGCCGGCGCGACCGGCTCACCCGGTACCTGCGCGGGCGCATCGGCGCCGGCACGGTGGGCGTGCCGCTGCCGTCGATGTTCTCTCCGGAGGAACAGGCCTGGTACCTGCAGGGCACCTTCTTCAACACCGCCGTCGTGCAGATGTCGGAGGCCATGGCGCATCTGCTCATGGTGGTCGCCGAGCACCCGGACCTCCAGCGGCGGCTGCGCGCCGGCGACGGCGGGTACCTCGACCGGGTCATCGACGAGACCATGCGGGTGTACCCACTGTTCGGCGTGGCGCACCGGATCACCTCGGCGGACATCACGCTGGACGGGCTGCCGACCCTGCCCGCCGGCTCGGTGCTGCTGTTCAACTACGCCGAATACCAGCACGCGGGGCTGCCCGACGGCGACCGCCTCGACCCGGACCGGTGGGAGCGCCTTCGGCCGGGCGAGGCGAACTTCATCCCGTTCGGGATCAGCGCGAACCGGCCCTGCCCGGCCCGGGGGATCGCCCCACTGAGCATGCGGGTGGTGGCGAGTGCGGTCATCGCGCGGTTCGCGCTGGCCACGTCCGCGACGCACACCCGCTCGCTGCCCAATCGGGGCCCGTGCCTGCTGTCCCCACTGCCGGCCGGGCCGGGGAAACCGCCGACCGGGCCTGAGGGAACGCCCGGCGCACCCCCCAGCGTGGCGCCGCGACCGCGCGCCCGGCTGGCGCTGATGCGCCTGCGCGACCGGTGGGAGGACGTCACCCGCAGCCTCGTGCAACTGGTGCTGGGCACGTACATGGTGATGGACGCCCGCCGCCAACGGCTGTGCGGGACCTACTTCGCCCACCTCGGCCCGCAGGAGACCCCGCGCGCCGCGACCGCCACACCACCCGCCGGCTGACGGCTAAGCCGCTCGCCCGCCCCGGAAGGGAGCCAGGCCATGTCCGCCAACGAACTCGCACCCAGGTTCTTCATCGCAGCCATGGTGATCCTGCTCGTCTGCCGGCTGGTCAGCCTCGGGTTGAGCCGGCTGGGCCAGCCACCCGTGGTCGGCGAGATGATCGCCGGCGTGCTACTCGGCCCGTCGCTGCTCGGGCTCCTGGCGCCCGGCCTGGAGACCGCGCTGTTCCCGGAGGCGCTGCGCCCGGTGCTGTACGTGGCCGGCCAGATCGGCCTGGTAGCGCTGATGTTCCAGGCCGGTCGGGAGCTGCGCACGCACCTGGGGCGCGGGCTGGCCAGCACCGCCGGGCTGGTGTCGGCGAGCGGGATCGTCGTGCCGCTGGTGCTCGGGGTCGCACTGACCCTGGCCGCGCGCGGGCACGTCGACATCTTCGTACCCGGCGTCGGGATCGGGGTGTCGGCCGCCTTCGTGGGCGTGGCTCTGGCCATCACCGCGTTCCCCATGCTGGCCCGCATCATCAACGAGCGTGGGTTGGCCGGGACCCGGTACGGCTCGCTCGCGCTGGCCAGCGGCGGGGTGGACGACGCGGTCGCGTGGGTGGCGCTCGCGGCGGTGCTGAGCGTCGCGTCCGGGCACGCCTGGCCGGTGGTCAAGGCGGTGGGCGGCGCGGTCATTTTCGGCGTGGTACTGGTCGTGCTCGTGCGCCCGCTGCTCGCCCGGTTCCTGATCCGGCCCGGGGTGGCCGACGGCACGGTGATCCTGCTGATCCTGTCCGTGCTGTTCGCCGCGGCCTGGTTCACCGACGAGATCGGGCTGTACGCGGTCTTCGGCGCGTTCTCGGTGGGCCTGGCGCTGCCCGACGCGCCGTCGGTGGCCCGGGTGGAGCCGACGACGAACGCGATGACCTGGGTCTTCGTGCCGATGTTCTTCACCTACTCCGGCCTGAACACCCGGTTCAGCCTGCTGACCGACCCGGCCCTGCTGCTGTTCTCGCTCGGCGCGGTGGTGATGGCGGTCGCCGGCAAGTTCGGCGCTTGCTGGCTGGCCGCCCGGCTGCGCGGCGAGCCCCCGGCGGTGGCATCGCGGGTCGGTGCGCTGATGAACGCGCGCGGCCTCATGCAGCTCATCGCGCTCAACGTCGGGCTGCAGGCGCACCTGGTCAACCGGGAAATGTTCACCGCGCTGGTGCTGGTGGCGTTGATTACCACCACGATGACCGCGCCGCTGCTGAGCTGGCTCGACCGGCGCTCGTCCCAGGCGGACGGCCCGCCGCCCGCCGGTTCGCCGTCCGGCGTGCCTTCCATCACCGACCACGAGGGGCGGTCGATGGCATCATTGCCGCATGACGCAGGATAGCCGGGCCGAGCCCCCGGGTCTGCTGGTCATGGAGGACGACGGTGAGCTCGCCGGCATGCTGGCCGGGCTCCTGCGCGGCAACGGCTACGCGGTCGATGTGGCCGAGGACGGCCAACGCGGCCTGCACCTCGCGTTGAGTCGTCGGTACAACGTGATGCTGATCGATCGTCGGCTGCCGGCCATCGATGGGCTGGAGGTGCTGATCCGGCTGCGGCGGCGCGGGGTGACCACCCGCGCGTTGATGCTCACCGCGCTGGGTGACCTGGCCGACCGGGTCGACGGGCTCAACGCCGGGGCGGACGACTATCTGGTCAAGCCGTTCGAGGTGGACGAGCTGGTCGCCCGGGTGCGGGCGCTGGACCGCCGTTTTCTCGACGAGGCACAGCTGGTACCGGTCGGGGACGGGTTCCTGGACATGTCGCTCCACGAGGCGGCCCTGCCGGACGGCCGGCGGGTGGCCCTGTCCCGGCGGGAGTTCGAGCTGCTGCGGGTGCTCGCGGTCCGGCCGGGTGCCATCCACCCCCGCAACCAGCTACGCAGCCGCCTGTTCGAGGACACCAGCGCTGAGTCCATTGTGGACACATATGTGTACTACCTGAGGCGCAAGCTGGGCAGCGGTGTCATCCGTACGGTGCGTGGCTTCGGGTACCAGATCGGCACGTTGTGAGGGCCGCGCCACGGGCGAACCGGACAGTGAACTCCTCGGCGGAGCAGCGCGCGCTGCGCTGGGGTCGGCTCATGCTCTCCATCCGGCTCGCCGGTGCCATCACCGCCATCGTCGTGCTGGTCGGTGGTCTGGCCTACCTCGTCACCGTGCACCGCCAGCGGGAACAGGTCAGCATGACGCTGGGGTACGTCCTCGGTCAGGATCGCACCGGCAGCGTCGACCCGTGCTCGTGGCTGTTCGTGCTGCGGGACGGGCGGCTGATCGGTGCCGACCAGGCCCCGGCCGGGCTGCCGCTGCGCCCCCAGGTGGACGCCGCCCTGGCCGGCGCGCCCGCCAGCACCGTGCGGGTACGCGCCGGCGGCACCGAGTACGCGGTGCGCACCCAGCGGTACGGCGGCCAGGTGCGCCAGGCGGCCTTCGATGAGCGGTTCCCGCTGTCCGACCGCCGGCAGTTGATGGACGCGCTGGCGATGGCGGAACTGGTCGGCCTGCTCGTCGCGGCGGTCACCGGCCGGCTACTGGCCTGTCAGGCCATCGCACCACTGGACGAGGCGCTGACCAAGCAGCGGCGGTTCGTCGCCGACGCCAGCCACGAGCTGCGCACTCCGCTGACCCGGCTGCACACCCGCGCGCAGTTGCTGGTGCAGCGCCGGCAGGACCTGCCGCCCGAGGTGGTCGACGACCTGCGCCGCATCGTCGCCGGTACCCGGGAACTCAACGAGATCGTCGACGACCTGCTCAGCTCGGCGGTGCTGTACGCGAGCCGGCCGGCGGGCGGCCCGGTGGACCTGGCGGCGGTGGCGCAGGCGGTGGCCGACGCCGAGCAGGTGTGCGCCCGGCAGGCGGGCGTGTCCATCGAGGTGCGGCGCGATGCGCGGCCCGCCGTGGTGACCGGGATCGAGTCGGCGCTGCGCCGGATGGTGTCCGCGCTGGTGGACAACGCGATAGGACACAGCCGGCCGGGCGGCCACGTGTGGCTGACGGTGTCCGCGCCGGACCGCCGGCGGCTGGTCGAGCTGGTGGTGGCGGACGACGGCACCGGGCTGGACCCCGCCGACCGGAGGTGGGTGTTCGAGCGCTTCAACCGGGGCAGCAACGGCTCCGCCGGGCGGCACGGGCTGGGCCTGGCGCTGGTACGGGAGGTGGTACTGGCGCACGGCGGCACGGTCGAGGCGGACGGGCGCCCCGGCGAGGGTAGTTGCTTCACGGTCCGCCTGCCCGCCTCGCGCGAGCCGCCGCCTTCGCGCGAGCCGCCCGCCTCGCGCGAGCCGCCCGCCTCGCGCGAGCCGCCCGACCCGATCCCCGCGTCCGGCACGGCCCGGTTCCGGCTGCGCTGGCCGCTTCCGGCCTGGCTGCGGCGGGCGCGGCAGCCGGGCTGACACCAGCGAAATCCGCCCGGCCGAGCTTCGGGCCGGGTCGGGTTCGGCGCGGGGCCAGCAGCGCCACGCACAACGCGGCGGCCATCAGCGCCTGGCAGGCGGCGTCACCCACGGGCACGACCAGCGTCGCCACCACCGGCCGCGGTCCGAGGGGTGACACAACCTCCGGCGTGGCCAGCCGGGCGTACGGACGGCGACGGCGAAGACGACGGCGCGCGCCCAGCGCAGCCCCAACGATGTCGTCATCCACCCTCCGCCCGTAGCCGGCCCACGCCCAGACCATCCACTACCGGCCCGGCCCGACCGTCAATCCATCGTCCCGTCGGCGCACACGCGCCGGGCGGCGGGGGAGTGCCCCCGCCGCCCGGTGACCGGTACGCCGGTTATTGGATGTCGGCGAGGATGTCCGCCCGGTACGCGGCGGGGGCGTTGGGGCCGATCGGCGTGACGTCCAGCGCCGAGCGGATGTACGACCCCGGCTCGTCGAAGTATGACTCGAAGGCCAGATTGGCCGCGTGTGCCTTGAAGAAGCCGAGATAGTCGTTGATGTACTGCGCGTTGTCGCCGCCGGCGTTGCCCTGCCACTGGCAGCCCGACGTGTCGCACGCGATGCCCCACTCCGGCACCGCGAACCTCTTGCCGTTGCTGGTCGCATAGCTCAGCGACTCGCCGAGGAGGTCGTTGAGGTGGGTGCTCTGGTTGGCCGCGCTGTTGTCCGGCGGCCAGGAGTCGTACGAGTCGATCCCGTACACGTCGACGTAGTTCTTCACCGCCTGGAACACGGTGCGGCTGCAGTTCGTGCAGCCCGACGTCTGGTCCGCGCCCTTGTTCGGGTTCCAGACGATCTGAAGGTTGGGCGCGACCGCCTTCATCCACTGCACGGCCTGGATGAAGTCGCTCTGCCAGGCCGCCTCGTTGGCGCTGTTCAGGTTGTCGTACCAACTGCCCAGGTTCATTTCCCAGCCCAGCCGGATGTAGGCGTTCGGATCCGCCGCCTTGATCACGTTGGCGAGGTTCTGCCACTGCGCCTGGGTGCCGGTGTTGGTCACGCTGTTGCTGCCCGGCCACAGGGGAATGGTCATGACGAGGTCGTCGCGCGCGGCGTTGAAGCCGGTCGGCAGCCCCGCCGAAATCCACGCGGGATCGGACAGGGTGCCCCAGTTGTCGCGGGGAGGGAACAGCACCACGTTGTCGACCGGTGCTCCCCGGAACGCCGCGAACTGGTCGGCCCGGGCGGTCGTCTGGGACTGCGGCGCGACGCCCGAGCTCCACGGCAGCCCACTGGCATGGGTCGGGGTGCCGGTGGCGACCTCGGCGCGGTCGAAGGTGATGGACTGGCCGCCGGCCGACGCCGCGTTCTTCCGGTTGGTCATCGTGAGCACCAGCGTGTGGGTGCCCTCGGTCAGTACCGGTGAGGAGTACACCGGCACGGTCGTGGCGGTGACCGCCGACGCGTAGTAGTCGACGTCCACTGTGGAGCCGCCGTCGAGGGATACGGTACCGATGTAGTCCCACGGCTCCTTCATGCCGTACAGGGTGATCTGATGGCCCGTGAACCGTACGGTCAGGCTCGCCCCGACTGTCGACGTCCACTGGAAGCTGCTGTCCGGCGCCTTGGCGCAGTTGCCGGAGCACGGGCTCCATCCCGCCGAGAACTGCACCTGCCCGACGCCGGTGCCCCGCGCGGTGTCCTGGATGGTCGTCGTCGTGGCCGCCGTCGCCTGGGCCGGCCAGTCGACGCCTACCACGCCACCCAGCGCCGTGCCCAGCACGGCCGTCGCGGCGATCCACTTCCGTAGTCTCACGCACTACCTCCCGTCACAGGTTTGATCGATGTATGTCCCACTCCCTTCTTGATTGATCCGTATGATGGTATGCCGCATGCAGTCTGTCAACGATGATGAACGTCGCGTAGCCGAAGGGATTCCGGAGCGGACCAAGATCGGTATGCTGGCATGCCATGGAGACGACATCGCGGCGCGTCGTGACGCTCGCACCGGAACGGATGGAACTTTCAGAAGGCGGGATTCCGGCACCGCGGCCAGATCAGGCGCTGGTACGGGTGGAACGGGTGGGATTGTGCGGCTCGGATTACCACATCTATGACGGCACCCACCCCTACGCGGTGTTTCCTCAGGTTCAGGGGCACGAGTTCGTGGGGGTCGTGGCCGAACTGCCCGACGGGTACTCCGGGCCGCACCGGGCGGGCGACCGCGTGGTGGTGAACCCGCTGCGCGGGTGCGGGCGGTGCTTCCCCTGCACCCGGGGCAGGCCAAACTGCTGCGTCGACGTGACGGTCCTGGGCGTCCAGTTGCCCGGCGGGCTGGCCGACCACGTCGCGGTGCCGGTCGACCAACTGGTGGCGGCCGCCGGCCTGCCGGCGGACCTCGCCGTGCTGTCCGAGCCGGTCGCGATCGGGCTGCACGCGGTCAATCGCGGCGGCATCGCGGACGGGGATCGGGTGGTGGTGACGGGTGCCGGACCGATCGGCCTGGCGGCGACGCTGGCCGCCGTCGACCGGGGGGCCCGGGTGCTGGTGGCGGACCGCATCGCCAGCCGCCTCGAGGCCGCCGCGCGGGCCGGCGCGGAGCGGGTGGTGGACACCGCCTCGGAGGACCTGGCCGAGGCGGTCGACGCCTTCACCGGCGGGTGGGGCCCCGCCGTGGTGGTGGAGGCGACCGGCGTGCCCGCACTCGTCAGGCTCGCGGTCGACCTGGTCGCCCACTCCGGCACCGTGGTCGTGGTGGGCATCTCCACCGCCGACGTCGGGCTGAGGGTCAGCGACCTGAGCCGCAAGGAGATCAACCTGCTCGGATCGCGCAACAGCGCCGGTGAGTTCCCGGCGGCGGTCGATCTGGTGATGCGCCGGGCCGACGTTCTGGCCGGCTGGGTGACGCACACCTTCGGGCTGGACGAGGTGCCCAAGGCCATCGAGTTCGCCCGCGCGAACCCGGACCTGGTGGAGAAGGTGGTCATCTCTTGCGCGGCGGACTGATGGCATGCCAACCTACCAATTGGAGGGAGATGCTGAATGACTGAGGTGCTCGCCGCCGATCGCGACGTGGTCTCGATGCTGCAGGACCGCAGCGTCGAGATGCGCCTGGCGAATCTCCGGCTCGTGGAGACCGCCGGATCCGGCCACTATGGACCGTGTTTTTCCTGTATGGAGATCATGGTCTCGCTCTACTACGGCCTTCTCCGGGTGCGGCCGGACGAACCGGCCTGGCCGGATCGGGACCGCTTCGTGCTCGGCAAGGGCCACGCCTGCTCCGCGCTCTACCCGATCCTCGCCGACCTCGGCTTCTTCCCCGATGCCCGGCTGGAAACCTTCACCCGGCTGGGCAGCATGCTCGGGGACCACCCCGACATGCGGAAGATTCCCGGCATCGACTTCTCGTCCGGCTCGCTCGGGCACGGGTTGTCGATCGGCACGGGCATGGCCGACGGGGTAAGGCTCGCCGGTCGGGACTCGCGCGTGGTGGTGCTGCTCGGTGACGGCGAGCTGAATGAGGGCCAGGTGTGGGAGGCCGCCGCGTACGCCAGCCATCGCGGGCTGTCCAACCTGCTGGCCATCGTGGACGCCAACAAGGTCAGCGTGGACGGCGCGACCGCGGACCTGCTTTCCTTCGAACCGATCGACCGTCGGTTCGCCGCTTTCGGCTGGGTGGCGCAACGGGTCGACGGGCACTCCCACACCGCCCTGCTGGCCGCCTACCGGGAGTTCGACGACCGGCGCGCGGCCGAGCCGGACGGGCCGCCCACCGTCCTGGTGGCCGACACGGTGGCCGGCAAGGGCATCGACTTCATCGAGGGCATGGCGGAGTGGCACGTCGGCTACCTCGGCGGCGTCGACCGGGAACGCGCGATCGCCTCGATCCGCCGGATGTTCACGAACGAGAGCCAGGAGGACCGGTAGTGCGTACAGCGATGGCCATCGCGCCCGACGGTGCCAGGAACGCCGCGGACCTGCGGGACCCGGCCTCCTTCGATCACGTGGGGCGCGACGCCGGCGCGACCTTCGCCGCCGGCGGGGTGCTGGCCGACCTGGCCGACCACGACTCCCGGATAGTGGTCGGCTGTGCCGACCTGACCTACGTCACCCGGCTGGCCACGTTCGGCGCCCGGCACCCCGACCGCTTCCTCTACTACGGCATCTCCGAGCGCAACATGATCGGGGCCGCGGCGGGCCTGGCGACCACGGGCCTGATCCCGTACGTCTGCACGTTCGCGTGCTTCTCGGCCATCCTCGGCTACGAGAATTTCCGCACCGATCTGGCCTACCCGAGACTGCCGGTGCGGGTGCTCGGCACGCATGCCGGCATCTCCATGGGATTCTTCGGCACGTCGCACCACGCCACCGAGGACATCGCCGCGCTGCGGGCCGTCGCGAACCTCACCGTCCTGTCGCCGTGCGACCCGGTTGCCACGGAGGCGTTGCTGCGCGGCACCGTCGACCACGACGGGCCTATCTACTTCCGCGTCGGCCGGGGCCGTGAGACCGCCGTGTACCAGACGGTCGACCAGCTCCGGCTGGATCGGCCGACGGTGCTGGCCCGCGGCGACGACGTGCTGCTCGTGGCCACGGGCGTCATGGTGCAGGAGTGTCTGGCGGCCGCCGAGGCGCTGCGCGCCGACGGCATCGGCGCCAGCGTTCTTGACGTGCACACGCTCAAGCCCTTTCCGGGTGAGGCGGTCGCCGAACTCGCCGCCGCGCACCGGGCGGTGGTCACGGTCGAGGAGCACACGGTGGAGGGCGGCCTGGGCACGATGACGGTCGAGGCGCTCGCCGCCGCGGGCGTCGCCACCCCGGTGCACAAGCACGGCCTGCGCGACGAGTACGCGCTGGTCGGCCCGCCGACGCACCTCTACCGGTACTACGGCCTGTCCGGCGACGGCATCGCCACCGTGGCCCGCCGGCTGCTCGACCGCAAGAGCCCGACCCCACTGGTTGCCGATCCACTGTGGACGGATCAGGATCGGGCCGACGTCTACGCGCGGCTCGGGGTGCCGCGCTGACCATGCGGGTCCTCGTCCTCGGCGGCACCGGGCTGATCAGCACCGGGATCACCCGCCAGCTACTGGCGCGCGGAGACGATGTCACGCTGCTGCGCCGCGGCACCGGAGCGGATGCCTTCGGTGCCGCGGTGACGACGGTGCGCGGCGACCGGGGCGACGTCGCGGCGCTGCGCGCGGCCTGGGGCCGCGGGCACGACGCCGTCATCGACATGCTGTGCTTCACGCCCGACGACGTGCGGGCCGCGCTGCTCGCCTTCGGCGGGGCGGCGCCGCACTACATCATGTGCAGCACGGTCGACGTGTACTCCAAACCGGCCCGATACCTACCGGTGGACGAGCGGCACGAGCGCGAGCCGACGCCGGCGTTCCGGTACGGGTACGACAAGGCGCGGTGCGAGGAGCTGCTGCTGGCCGCCCACGCCCGGGGCGACCTGCCACTGACGCTGATCCGTCCGGCCGCCACCTACCTGGACACGGCCGTGCCGTCGATCGGGTCGTTCGACCTCGCCGTCGAGCGCCTGATGGCCGGGGCGCCGGTGATCCTGCACGGCGACGGCGGCAGCCGGTGGGCGGCGTGCCACCGCGACGACGTGGCCCGCGCGTTCGTGGCCGCCACGGCGACGGCGGCGCGGGGCCGCGCGTACAACGTGACCGGACACGAGGCGCTGACCTTCGAGGGGTACTGGCGGGCCGTCGCCGACGCGCTCGGCGTGACCCCGCGGTTCGTTCACATCCCCGCCGACGTGCTGGGCGGCTGCGCGCCCCGGGCCGCCCACTGGTGCGTGCGGAACTTCCAGTACGACAACGTCTTCGACTGCTCGGCGGCGGCCCGGGAGCTGGGCTTCGCCAGCACCGTCGCGTGGGCCGACGGCATCGCCCGGGGCCTGCCAGACCGGGTGCCGCGCCCGGTCGATCCGGCCCAGCGCGCCGGGTACGAGGCGATCGTGGACTCCTGGCAGCGGGCCACCGCGTCGATGCGCGACGATCTGATGGCGAGGAACCTGTGAACGATCCGCTGCGACCGCCGGTGCTGGTGCTCGACGACGACCCGACGGGCACCCAGGCCGCTGCCGACGTACCGGTCCTGCTGCGGCCGGCGGACGTCAGCCCGACGCTGGGCGGCCGGCCCGCCGCGTACCTGCTGACCAACACGCGCGCCCTGGGCCGCGAGGAGGCGGTCGCGCTCGTCGCCGCGGCGCGGCACCGGGCCGGGCCCGGCGTCGAACTGGTACTGCGGGGCGACTCGACGCTGCGTGGGCACGTGTTCCCCGAGATGCGGGCGCTCGGGCTGGATGAGGCGGTCGGGTTGATCGTGCCGGCGTTCCCGGCAGCGGGGCGCGTGACACTGGGCGGCGTGCACTACCTGACCACCGGTGGTGCGCCGGTGAACGTCGCCGACACCGAATTCGCCCGCGACCCGGTGTTCGGCTTCTCCGCCCGCACCATGCGGGAGTGGGTCGCCGAACTGGGCGGTGAGCGCCCGGTCGAGCTGGTCGGGCCGGCGGCCCCGGGCGACGAGCGCGCCGACGCGATCCGCGACGCGCTGCTGGGCACCCCGGACGGCGGGATCGTCGTGCCCGATGTGTGCGAGGACACCGATTTCGCACCGATCATGGCCGGGCTGCGCGCGGCCCGGCTGCGGGGGCGCCGGGTGGTGGTCCGCTGCGCCGCCCCGCTGGCCGCGCTGATCGCCGGGGTGCCGGGGCGGCTGGTGCCGCCGTCCGAGGCCGGGGCCACCCGGCTGCTGATCGTGTGCGGTTCGCACACCGCGGCGGCGACCGCGCAGCTCGACGGGGTCCGTGATCTCACGCCGCCGCACCTGGTGGTACCCACGGACGCGCTGTTCGGCGAGGCTCGGCAGGACGCCGTGCGGTCGGTCGTCGAGGCCGCCCGCGGGCAGCTGGCCGGGACGGGCGTCACGGTGGTCACCACCGAGCGGCGGCGCCGGCCCGAGCACGGGGCACTGTCGGACGGCGCGACCGTGATGGCCGGCCTGATGGCGGTGACCCGCTGCCTCGCGCCGGAGGTCGACGCGATCGTGGCGAAGGGCGGCATCACCTCCGCGGAGGTCGTCACGAGCGGGCTGGGTGCCAGCGAGGCGACGGTACTCGGTCAGATCGAGGTGGGCATCTCGCTGTGGCAGGTCGGCGACGTGCCGGTCGCGGTGGTGCCGGGCAACATCGGCGACGCGGGGACGCTCGCCAGGATGGTGCGGTACTTCACCGGCGGGTGAGCCCGCCGTCGACCGGAAACAGGGCCGCCGTCGCGAAACGGGACTCGTCCGAGGCGAGGAAGACCGCGACGCCGGTGAGGTCGTCCGGGGTGCCGAGACGCCCGAGGGGCGTGCCGGCCAGCAGCGCCGCGTGGGTGGCCTCGTCGTCGAGCAGCGGGGTGATCAGCGGCGTACGGGTGGTGCCTGGCACGATGACGTTGGCCCGTACGCCCTGCGCGGCGTAGTCGGCGGCGACGATCCGGGCCAGCGCCATCATGCCGGCCTTGGAGGCGCCGTAGGCGGTGTTGCCCGCACCGGACATGGTCAGGCCGGTGGGCGAGCCGCACAGGATCAGCGAGCCCGAGGCGGCGGCGCACAGCGCGGCCATCGCGTGCTTCACGGTCAGGAACGCGCCCGTGAGGTTCACCGCGATGGTGCGCTCCCAGGTCTCCAGGCTCACCTCGGCGATCGGGCCGTCCACGTGGTGCAGCTGCTGGCCGGCGCAGACGTACACGAAGTCGGCCGGCCGACCCCACCGGGCGAACGCGGCGGCCACCTCGGCCTCGCTGGTGACGTCCGCGGGCAGCACCGTGACCGACCCGGCCAGCTCGGCGGCGAGCGCGTCCAGGGCCTCGCCGGGACGGTCGATCAGCCCGACGTGTGCACCCTCGGCGACGAACGCGCGTACCGCCGCGGAGCCGATTCCGCCGGCCGCACCGGTCACCACGCCCGCCTTGCCGACCAACCTGTTCATGCGCGACCTTCCTTGTCGAGCGCTCTTTTGTAAAAGCGCTTCCTTTGTAGAGCACTGTCTTGTCGAGTGCCTTCCGGGTCGAGGGGCGCCTTGCCGGGCGCTTCCCCGTCGAGCGCTGCCGTGTCGTGCGCTCGCATGTCCGCGGTTACGTGGTTCGCGTTCAGGTGTCGAGCACGGCCGCCGTGCGGCCGGGCACCAGCGCGTGGGTGCTGCCACGGTCGAACCCGGCCGGTTCGGGGCCGAGGTTGGCCACCAGGGTCAGCGGCGGGTCCACGACGACGGTGGCCGCGAGGAGGTGGTCGCGGCCCGTGTCGAGCACGTCCAGCCGGCGTCCGGCCAGGGTACGCAGCCGCCGCAGGATGGCCGTGGTGGGCGCCGCCGGGTCGAGCAGCACCGTCAGGGCCTCGGCCCGGCGCAGCGCGATGACGCTGGCCAGCAGCCAGGCGGCGGACAACGGATCGGACTCGCGTGGATCGACCGGATCGTCCGGGGCGGCCGGGGAGTTGGCGCCCGCCCGCGCGCGGAAGGCGAGCGGACCGACGACGACCGGCATGCCGGGTGCGACCCGGCGGGCCTGTTCGATCGCGTACGGCTGAGCCCGCACGGTTGCCATGATCGAATCGGTGTCGCTGTGGTGCGCCTGCGCGGTGACCGGGAACGTGCAGAAATCCCAGTCATCGGTCGGCGCGTCGAGGCGGTTGAGCTCCGCGAGGTGCGCGCGCGAGCCGCCGCCGACCGGTGCCCCGCAGCCGAGTTCCCGGAGCACGGCGCGGACCCGCCCGGCGTCCCCCGGGCGGGTGGTCGAGGACCCCCGGTCGAAGACGGACACCCGCTCGATGCGACCGTGCCCGGCGGGGCCGTACTCGGCGGTGCGACCGTGCCCGGCGATGCGGGCGGCGGCCTCGTCCAACCAGCCCGGGGACTCGCGGATCAGGCCGATCGACAGGGGTACGTCCGCGGGCAGGGTTGGCCAGGGGGCGCCCTCTACCAGGTCCACATGCCGGTACGCGCCCTGGTCCGCCGCGAACCCGCCGATCGCGGGTACCACGTTGGCCGTGCCACGAACCGTCACCGCCTGGATGATCTCTTCGCCGGCGTGGAACCGCCGGGGCGACGGGTCGCCCAGCGGCGGGCAGTAGCTCTTCCACCCCGGATCGGACCAGTTGCGGTGGTCCTCCATCTCGAATGGTGGGCCGTCCAGCACAATGTCGATCGGGCAGCCGGCGTCGTAGCGCAGCGAGTTGAACCCGGACGCGGGCGGCCGGGGATTGACCGCCGCCGAGAACGTTCCCGTGTCCGTCTCCGTCTGAAAGTCGCGGCCGACGAGGTCGAGCGGGTGCAGCAGGCACACGCCGATCCGCTGGCTCGAGAGGTCGCGCAGCACCCGGCCGCGCATGGTGAACCGCACCGCCGCGACGTCAACGTCGACCACACCCTCCCAGGCGAACACCGGATCGTCGCCGCCGTGCTCACCCCTCAGGATCGCGGTCACGCCGCCGGGCCGGTGCGTGAGCGACATCAGCCGGACGTCGGCGGGGTAGGTGCCCCACTCCTCGTCCCGAGCGGCCACGTAGATCGCGTCCAGCGCCCGGTGTCCCCAGATCCGGACGTCCCGCAGGGCGTCGCCGGCCACGGCAAGGCACGCGCCCTCGGCGCGCAGTTCGGTATGCGGCAACGGGCTTCCTCAGCTGACGGTGCCGCCCAGGCGGCGCCAGACGGCCCGCGAGTCGGCGAGGTGGTCGTTCATCGCCTGCTCGGCGCCCTCCGGGTCCCGCGCGGCGATGCGTTCGAGGATCTGTGCGTGCGCGCGCAGGGCGCGGTTGGGGCGCCCGGGCGAGCCGAGCGTCTTGCGCCGGATCTCCAGCAGCGCGGGCTCGATCGAGTCGAGCATCACCACGAACAGCGGATTATGGGTGGCCACCGCGATGCCCCGGTGGAACGCCACGTCCAGCGACGAGGAGAGTTCCACGTCGGTCTTCGCGGCCTTCATCCGGTCGTGCAGGTCGCGCAGGCTGTCCAGGTCGGTGTCCTGTGCCGCCCGCGCGGCGATCCGCGCCACCCGCGTCTCCAGCATTTCCCGCACGTCGTTGATCTGCTCGTACTCGACCCGGTCCCCGTCGGCGCCCTCCCGGGAGCCCTGCACGAACAGCCGCAGGGCCTGGCTGGCCGTGTCGACGTCGACCCGGGCGACGATCGCTCCGCTGCCCGACCGCACGTCGAGCACGCCCTTGGCCGCCAGCGAGCGCAGGGCCTCCCGTACGACGGTGCGGGAAACCCCGAACCGGACGCCAAGATCACGCTCCGAGGGCAGCCGATCGCCCGGCTTGAGGGCATTACTCGTGATGAGTTGGAGCACGCTGTCGGTCACCCGGTCCGAGAGCGTCGGACTGCGTTGCAGGGTGGGGTACTGGACATTCTCGGCATTCACGGTTGCCTCTCAAGGAATCGTGGTATTCCATCATGCCAGATTATCCAGCCGGCACGGGGAATCGTGGTGCGCCGCGCGCGACGGCCGGGCCCCGGCCACCGCCGGTCGGGCGGTGGCCGGGGCCCGACGCGGCGGTGACCGGGTCGGATCACGGGTGGTCGCCTACCAGAGGCGCTGGTACTCGGCCGACGCGTTCGGGTTCTGTACCGGGTCGAAGATCGAACCGCCGTAGTACGCGGCGGATTCGTCGAAGTAACTCTCGTAGGCGATATCGCGCGCGTTATGGGCGAAGAAGTCGTGCATGGCCTTGATGTACGCGGGGTCGTCACCGTTGCCGTTGGGGTCGCCGGGGTAGACGCCCCATTCCGGTACTGACAGCCGCTTGCCGTGCGCCTTGGCGAACGCGAGCCAGTAGTTGAGCCCGTACGCTCCGTTGAACTGGGAGTCGAGGTCGCCCCAGAAGTCGTACGAGTCGACGCCGACGATGTCCACGTAGGCGTTGCCGGGGTAGGCCGCGAGCACCTCGTCACCCGGCAGGCCGGCGGCCGAGCCCCGGTCGACGCTCCAGTCGAACTTGAGCCCAGGCGCGATCCGGCGCACGGTGGTCACGATCTGCCGCCAACACCCCGCGAAGTCCGTGGCGTCGGCCCCCCACACGTACCAGTTCCCGTTGAACTCCCAGCCCAGCCGGATGATGCTGTTGTCCAGGTGGTAGGAGCGCATGGTGCGGGCGAAGGTCTGCCACTGCTGGGTGTAGTCGCCGGCCGCGCAGCCGGCGAGGGTGGCGCTGCCGTCCTCGGGGATGGGCGGCACCCCGAACACCATGGTCCACGGGCTGCCCGCGTACGCGTCGTAGTTGGCGTTGGGTTCGGTGAAGTCGGCCCAGTGCGTGCGCATTGGCCAGGTGACCGCCACGTCCATCTTGTGCCCGCGCCAGTCGCCGAACGCAGTGGTGTCCGAGGGCGTCCAACTGTCGACGTAGGCGCCGCTGGCCCACGGCAGGCCGGAGCGGATCGGCGGGTGGTACGCGGTGGACGGGTGGCCCCCGGTGGGCGGGTGGTTCCCGGTGGGCGGGCAGGCCGCGGCGGCGCTGGCGGCGGTGGGGATCAGGAACAGTACGGCGCCGAGCGCGATGGCGGGTCTCGCGAGCCATCGTTTCAGGCTGGATGGTGCCACGAACGACCTCCTCGTACGGTATGTGTGGGTGAGCCGGGTGGGGTCCCGGTCACCGTTGTGCGTCGTTGGCGCAGCGCAGCACGGGGGACCGGCCGAGGTCGGCGCCGGGCAGCGGCGTGGTCGAGCGGACCCGGAACCGGGCGTGCTCCCCGGGCAGCAGCGTGACGAGCATGTGATCCACTGTGGACGAAGAATCCAGCCGGTCCGGGAACAGGCAGACGTCGCGCAGCAGGGTGGCCGCGTGGACGTCGACCTCCCAGCCGTCCGGAACCGGCCGGCCCTCGACCTCGAACTCGGCCGGCGGGTAGCTCAGCTCGCGGTCGGGCAGGTAGAACCAGTCGGCCGGGGCCAGGCCGGAGACCGAGCCCGGCCCGAGAATCGGGGCCGGGCCTGAAATCGAGCCCGGGGCGGGAGCCGGACCCGGGACCGTGGCCTCGGCGAGCGTGGCGCGGAGGAGTTCCCGGTCTGGCCGCTCCGGATCGGTGACAACGTTGTCAAGGGGTACCCGCCTCACACCGCGAGGCGCGCAGTCCACCACCAGCTCGCGGCTGGCGCGCACCGTCCCGTCGAAGTCGTACCGGGACACCGTGGCGGTACCGGTCCAGGGCAGGTCGGTGTCGTTAACCAGAACCAGTTTCAGCCCGCTGTCGGCCGGCTGGATGCTCAACGACCTCGGCCGGTACGCGTCTCGCAGCGCGTACCAGGCCGGCTTGCGCCGCCCGTCGCCGTCGACCACCGCCCAGGACGGGCCGGGCCAGCAGTCGTTGAGCTGCCACCAGATGGTGCCCATGCACCTCGGCTGGGCGGACCGGAAGTGCGTGACGCCAACCTGAATCGCGCGCGCCTGGATGAGCTGAGTCAGGAACAACCAGTCGTCGAAGTCGCCGGCCTTGCCGAAGTGCTCGGTCAGCCCACGCTCCAGCTTGGCGTTCCCGTCCAGGGCCTTCTGGTGCATCCCTCCGGTGTCGCCGATCCCGCGGCGGTAGGTCGACCAGGTCGGCGGCCCCTCGTAGCCGAACTCGGCGACGAACCGCGGCGTGCGCTGCCGGTACGCGAGGTAGTCCTTCTCGTTCCACACGTCCCAGACGTGGCTCACGCCGTGCCGGTCGTCGTTCGGGTGGATGTCCATGGAGCCGGAGTACGGGCTGCCGGGCCAGTACGGCCGGCTCGGGTCGAGCCGCGCCACCAGGCGCGGCAGCAACTCGAGGTAGTAACGCTCGCCCCAGGTGCGGCCGGCCAGCGACGCCTGCCAGTCCCAGTCGAACCAGCCCCAGATGTTCTCGTTGTTGCCGTTCCACAGGATCAGGCTCGGATGCGGGCACAGCCGCACGATGTTCTCCCGTGCCTCGGCCTCGACCTCGGCGGCCAGCCGCTCGTCCTCGGCGTAGGCGGCGCACGCGAACGGGAAGTCCTGCCACACCAGCAGGCCGAGTTCGTCGCACACGTCGTAGAACGCGTCCGACTCGTAGAGCCCACCGCCCCACACCCGAACCAGGTTGACGTTCGCGGCCAGCGCCTGGCCCAGCCGCTCGCGGTAGCGCGCGGGGCCCACCCGGGTGACGAAGGTATCGTCGGGGATCCAGTTGACGCCGCGGGCGAACACCGGCCGGCCGTTGACCCGCAGCACGAAGGCCGAGCCGATTTCGTCGGGCGAGGTGTCCAGCTCGACCGTGCGGAAGCCGACGCGGCGGCGCCACTCGTCGAGCACCTCGCCGTCGCGCCGCACGTCCACCCGTAGCCAGTACAGTGGCTGCTCGCCGTACCCCGTCGGCCACCACAGGTCGGGCGAGTCGACCGCCAGCCGCAGCACCGCGGTGCGACCGGCCGTCTGGACGCTCGCCTGCGCCCCGGCCACCCGCGCCGTCACGGTGACCGATGCCGGATCGCCGGCGTACACCAGGTCGACCGTCACCTCGACCGTCCAGCCGTCTTCGTCGTGGCGCATCACCGGCCGGACCTCGTCGAGCCGGGCGATCCGCCAGCGGTGCACCTCGACGGGTCGCCAGATGCCGGCGGTGACCAGGTCCGGCCCCCAGTCCCAGCCGAAGTTGCACGCCATCTTGCGGATCGCCGGATAGGTGCGGCCGAACGGATTCGGCCGGGGGCCGCCCGTTTCGGCGCTGCGGGCCTCGGCGAACCGTTCCGCCGAGGCGAATTCGACCACCAGCTCGTTGACCGCCGGCCCGGCCGCTTCCTCGAAGGCTGCCGCGTCGACGCCGGCCGCTTCGGCCGGGGCTGCTTCGTCGGCGGCTGTCTCGTCGGCGGCTGTCTCGTCGCCGGCCTCGTCGTCGGGGGGCGCGAGCAGGGCGGCGATCGGAAAGCGGTAGCCGCGATGCATGTTCTCGGTCCGGCCCAGGGGTGTGCCGTTGAGGCTGACCGCCGCGACCGTGTC
The DNA here is from genome assembly GCF_039543385.1 of Rugosimonospora acidiphila. Lineage (NCBI taxonomy): Bacteria > Bacillati > Actinomycetota > Actinomycetes > Micromonosporales > Micromonosporaceae > Rugosimonospora > Rugosimonospora acidiphila. The sequence goes on along the minus strand of NZ_BAABJQ010000009.1, from coordinate 200,664 downwards.
CAGCCCGTGGAAGACCAGGTCGACCTGGTCGCCGGGCGCGTGCTCGGCGACAAAGCGCGTCCGGTAGCGCCAGTCCGCCCAGCCGATCCACTGGGTGCGCGCCTCGTTGTCGCCCAGGTGCGGATCCTCGATGGCCCCGGCGGCCATCAGGTCGGTGTGCACGCAACCCGGCACCGTCGCGGGGTACTCGTTGCCGTCCGGTGCGCGCAGCGTCCAGCCGGTATCCAACGGGCTAACCTTTGATCGCACCGGTGAGTACGCCCTTCGTGAAGTATCGCTGCAGGAACGGGTAGACCACGAGGATCGGGACGGTGGCGACCACGACGACCGCCATCTGGATGGACTGCGCCGCCACCCGGAGCTGACCGGAGGCCGGGGCGCCGGCCTGATCGAGATTCTGGCCGTGGATCACGTACTGGTTGAGTACCAGCTGGATCGGCCACTTGGTGCTGTCATTCAGGTAGAGCAGCGCGTTGAAGAAGTCGTTCCAATACCCGACGGCGTAGAACAGCGCGACGACCGCCAGCACCGCCTTGGACAGCGGCAGCACGATGCGGGTCAGGATCTGCCACTCGGAGGCGCCGTCGATGCGCGCCGAGTCGAAAAGGTCGGCGGGGATCTCCATGAAGAAGTTGCGCAGCACCACCATGTTGAATGCGTTGGCCACCCCGGGGAGGATCAGCGACCAGTACGAGTTGAGCAGCCCGAGCGACTTCATCAGCAGGTAGTTCGGGATGATGCCCGAGGTGAACAGCATCGTGGCGAGCACGGCGTAGAGCACGAAGCGGGTGCCCGGCACATCCCGGGTGCGGCTGAGCCCGTAGGCCATGCCGATGGTGATGATCATCGACAGGGCGGTGCCAACCAGGGTCACTCCGATGGAGATCATGAGCGACCGCAGCACCACGTTGCCGGAGAAGATCGCCTTGTACGCGGCGAACGAGTAGTGGGTGGGCAGCAGGCCATTTCCCGAGACGCTGGTGGTGTCGCCGGAGAAGCTCGTGGCCACCACGTACACGAATGGGTAGAGCATCACGAACACGATGCCCGCGATGACTATGCCCTTGAGGGTCTGCACCGGCCAGGTCGGGCGGTTCTGCCAGGGCGGTCGGCCTATCGCGCTCATCAGAACAGCCCTCCGCTCCCGGTGCGCTTGGCGATCCGGTTGGCGCTGATCACCAGTACCGTGCCGATGACACCCTTGAACAGGCCGGCCGCCGTGGCCAGGCCCCACTGGCCGCCGATGACGCCGCGGTAGTAGCCGAACGTGTCCAGCACCTCAGCCGCGCCCGAGCCGACGGCGTCCTGCTGGAGCAGCAGCTGCTCGAATCCGACCGAGAGCACGGTGCCCAGCCGCAGGATCAGCAGGAGCACGATGACGTTGCTGATGCCCGGCAGCGTCACGTGCCACATGCGCCGGAAGCTGTTCGCGCCGTCGACGGCCGCCGCCTCGTACCGCTCGACCGGGATCGCCGAGATCGCGGCGAAGAAGATGATGGTCCCCCAGCCGACCTCCTTCCACACCACCTGCGCGGTGACCAGCGCCAGGAACGTGTGCGGGTCGGCCATCACGTTCTCGTGGCCGTGGCCGAGGCTGTTCAGCAGGCTGGCCATCGGGCCGACCCCGCCGAGCACCGCCTGCCAGATCGAGATGACGATGACCCAGCCGAAGAAGTGCGGCAGGTAGACCACCGACTGGACGAGCCGCTTCGCCTTCTCGGAGATGAGGCTGTTGAGCATCAGCGCCAGGGCGATCGGCGCGGGGAACGCGAACAGGATCTGCATCAGGCTGATCAGCGCCGTGTTCTTCAGCGCCGTCAGGAACTCGGGATCGCTGAACAGGTCGGTGAAGTTCTGCAGGCCGACCCACGGGCTCGCGTTGAACCCGAGGAACGGCGAATAGTTCTTGAACGCGACCAGGTTTCCGAACAGCGGCACGTACTGGAAAATCACGAAGTACGCGACCCCGGGAACGATGAACAGGTACATCCAGCGTTCCCGCAGGATCCGGGACACTGTCCCCGCCGACCGCGCGGAGCGCGAATCGGTCGGGGACGGCGTGCCCGCGGTGGCGGTGTGGCGGGTGGTGGCGACGGTCATCGCTACTTCGAGTCCTGGAACTCGCGGCGTACGGCGTCGCCGCCCTGCGCCTTCCAGTTCTTGCGTAACGTGTCCAGTTCAGACAGGGGCTTCTGTCCGCTCACGATGGCCTTGAACTCGTCCTGGATCAGCTTGTCGAGCGTCGCGCCCTTGGCCACCCGGGTCTGGGACACCTTCGTCATCGTCGGGTCCGGGACGAGCGACGGGGTGACCTGTTCGAAGTACTTCTGGATCGTCGCGGATTCGTTGGGCGGTCCGGGGTCGTAGATGGACGCCTCGATCGGGCTGGGTACGTACTGTCCGGCCATTTCGGCGAGCATCGCCGGGTTCTGCGACGGGGTAGGGATCCCGTCCTTCATCGTGTAGTTGTGCCCCTCCACACCGTAGTTGATGAGCGTGTACTCGGCGCTGCCGAACGGCGCGGCGAAGTAGTTGAGCACACTGAGCAGCTCTCGGACCTTCTTCTCGTCCTTCGCGTGCGTGCTGGGGATGGAGAACATGCCGTAGCTCGCCGGCCCCTGGTAGAACCCGGCCGCGCCGCCGTCCTTGCCGGGCGCGATGAAGGGCTTGATGCTGCCCACCATGTCGGCGACCCCCTTGATGGGCGTGCCGCGCAGATAGGTCAGGGACGCCAGCATGTTGCCGCCGAAGAATCCGGTGCTGCCGCCCGTCCAGAGGTCCTGTTCCTGGGAGTAGTTGTTGCTGGCCGCGTTCGGGTGGAAGCCGCCGTCCTTCCAGAGTTTGACGAGGAACTCCAGGGCGGCCTCGAATTCGTCGGTCTCGATGTAGCTGGTGAGCGTCCCGTCGGAGTTGAGCCGCCAGTTGTTGGGCACGCCGAACATCGACAGCACGAACTCCTGGTCCCAGGGGGTCACCGCGCCGAACGCCCAGGTCTTGTTGGTGGAGAACGCCTTGAGCATGGCGTAGACCTCGTCGGCGTTGGTGGGTGCCTTGCCGCCCAGCCGTTGCATCCAGTCCGCGCGGAACAGCGGCTGCCCGGTGTTGGCCGCCGGTACCGGGCGGGGCACGCCGTAGAGGCCACCCTGGATCGCCGAGTTCTTCCAGGACACGGCGGGGAGCGCCGCCAGGTTGGGGTAGTCCTTCGAGTGGCTGCCGCCGAGGTAGGGCGACAGCTCGATGAAGGCGCCCTGCAGCACCGCGCCCAGCGCGGCCGGCGCCTTGTTCGGCTGCAGGTTCAGGTAGAAGATGTCGGGGATGTCGCCGCTGGCGATGAAGGTCTGCGTCTTCTGCGCCAGGTCGGCGTCGGTGACGAGGGTGGCCTTGATGTTCGCGTTGAGCTGCTTGTTCAGCTCCTGCTGCCAGATGTTGCCGGACAGCGCCGGCGGCGGTGCGTTGTAGTTGACCTGCATGGTGGTGATGTCGCCGCCGGAGCCGGGCGGCGCGCTCACCGACGGCTTGGGGCTGGCCGGGTACTGCGTGTAGGCCGGCAGCACTCCACCGACCGTGCTGCTCAACTGTCCGGGCAGGGCCGGGGGCGTCACGGAGTCAGGTAGGAGGAGGTCCTTCGGGGCTCCGGCGGGCGACGCAGAGGAGCCGCCGCCGCACGCGCTCAGTGCCGCGGCGCCGGCCAGCCCCGCGGTCAGACCCAGAAAGCTCCTCCGGTTGAGGCGATTCATCGTTGCTCACCTTCCTCAACGGGTCACACATCAAGTGGTATGCCGTATGCTGACATGCCAGTTCCCCGGATGTAAACACCGGGTTTCGCGACCCCGAACTCAGCAGCGGCCGAACGGAGTCCCATGCCCCGCGTCACCATCGACTCGAGCGCGCCCCGCTTTCTCGTCGACGGCGAGCCCCAGTTCCTGCTGTCCGACACCATCTGGTGCGCCTTCGCCCGCCCGACTCTCGGCGAGTGGCGCGCCTACCTGCGGCTGCGCCGCCGCCAGGGATTCAACGCACTGAACATCAACATCCTGTCGATCCCGCACGACCGCAGCGCTTCGACGGTGGCCGGTGTGGAGCGCTCGCCGTTCCTGCCCGCGGCCGACGGCTCCTGGGACCTGGACCGACCCGACCCGGCCTACTTCGCCAACGCCAGGGCCATGCTCGAGCTGGCCATCGAGCACGGCATGGTGCCGACCCTCGTGGTGCTCTGGTGCAACTACGTCCCCGGCACCTGGGGTGCGGCGCTGACCCCGGAGCTGGTGCTCACCGAGGAGCAGACCGACCGGTACGTCGACCTCGTCATCGAATCCTTCGCCGATCTGGGCGTCACCTTCGCCGCCAGCGGCGACGACAACTTCACCGACCCGCGCTCGGCCGACCGGTACGAGCGGGTGCTGCGCCGGCTGCGGGAAAAGGCACCCGACACACTGCTCACGCTGCACCCTGGCGTCTACGTCACGCAGCCGCCGCAGCTGACCGGCGGCGACCTCATGGACTACTACTCGTACCAGGCCGGACACGACGAAGGGTGGGACACTCAGCCCGGCGAGCAGGCGACCGGCCTGCGTGCCATGCCGGTCCGCCGGCCGATCGTCAGCATGGAGCCGTGCTACGAGGGGCACGGGTACGGCAAGGGCAGCGGCCGGCACACCGCCGCCGACGTCCGGCTCGCCTCGTGGTCGTCGGTGCTCGCCGGTGCCGGAGCCGGCCTCGGGTACGGGGCGCACGGCGTCTGGTCCTGGCACCGGCCCGGGGAGCCGTTCAACGGCGAGCACTTCTCCGGCACGCCGTTCCCGGCCGACGTGGCGCTGCGCTTCGACGGCGCCTGGGACGTGGGCCTGCTGCGCCGCCTCGTCGAGGCGCACGGGCTCCACGACCTGGCGTCGAGGCAGGATCTCGTGGTCGGCGATCGCAGCGGGGCCCGGTTCGGGTTGCAGGAAAGCCCGCGGCGCGCCGCCCTGTACCTGCCGCACCCCTTCGCCGTCACGATCGACGCGGACCTGTCCGGCTGGCAGGTCGAGTGCTGGAACCTCGGCGCCCGCAACCGGGACCGGCCCAACCTGACGGTCGAGGACGGCCGCACCCGGATCGAGCAGCCGGAGTTCCTCTCCGACAGCCTCTTCCTGTTCACCGGCTGACGACCGCGCCGCGCGCCGGCGCGCGGGCGCGGCCGGGCCACCGGCCGCGCCCGCGAACAGCCGGCCCGGTCACCCGCCGGACGCGAGCGCCTCGGTCACCGAGCGCCGGCCGCCGAGGCGCGCGGGAACGGCGGTGAGCCCCGCCACCACGAGTACGGTTGCCAGCACCACGGCCAGCAACTGCCCGAGCGAGGGAAGCGTGGCCCGGTCGCTGTCGCCACCGGTGATCACGTTTATCGCGGTCAACAGTCCGAGGCCTCCGGGGAAGACGCCCAGGGCGGCGCCGACGAGCGCGGGCAGCACCTGGGCGGCCGCCAGCGCCGCACTCACGTCGCGTGGGGTCGCGCCGAGGGCGCGCGCCAGCGCCGACGAGCGCCGGTTGTCGAGCACGGTCGCCCAGGTGATGACGACGGCGTTGACCGCCGCCAGGCAGAGCAGTATGACCGTCCAGACCAGAAGCACGTGATGGAGCACGCCGATCTGGGCCGCGTCGTACCCGTCGGCGACAGGTTGGGTGGCGAGGACGGAGTCGAGTACCAGCAGGACGTAGATCCCGCTGATCGTGACCGCGATGCTGACCACGCCCAGGACGATGCGGCGCGGCCGGCGGGCGGCGACCCGCACGGCGAGCAGCAGCGCGACGGGCAGCCGCGCCGAGATCGCGATCAGCCAGCCGACGCGCCGGGGTGGACGCGGCGAGTCGGCCAGCGCGTTGACCGTGCTGAGCCGGGCGGCGCGCAGGGCCGGAACGGCGGTCGCGACCACCGCGACCGCGACCGCCACGGCGGTCACCAGGCCGACCGTCGAGGCGGACATCGGCGGTGTGCCCGGGCTGCCGAGCAGGCCGGCGCTGGACGCGGTGAGCAGGGGTGCGGCCAGCGAGCCGATCGCCAGCCCGGCCGCCGCCGCGACGATCGCCACGAGCACATACTCCGCGAGCAGCACCACGGCGACCAGGCTCGGGGTGCCGCCGACCGCCTTGAGCAGCCCGACGCGCCTGATCTGGTCGGCCATCCGGCCACCGACCAGCAACGAGAGGCTGGCCACGGCCAGCAGACCGAGCAGCCAGGATCCCATCAGCAGGATGATCTGGGAGTCTCCGGCCAGTTCGGTGGCGTCCTGGAGGACGTCCCGCCAGGACTGCATGGGGGTGGCGCCGTCGTGTTCGCCGTGGTGCGCGTCGATGAACGACTGGGCGTCATCCGGGTCGGCCAGCTTCAGGTTCATCACGTAGGAGAGGGAGTCCGGGTCGGGGGTGAGACCGAGCACGTCCGCCCGGGTGAGCCAGACAAGTCCGGGATTGCGCAGCAATCCCGGCGGTAGTTCGGCGGCCTGATCCGGGGGGACCGCGCCGTTGACGCAACCGACGGCGACCACGCAGGAGGTCGCCGGGTAGGGCGCCATGGCCGCGGTGACCGCGATGCCGACGACCCTGAACGACCGGCCGTTCAGGGTCACCGGGTCACCGACGCGCAGCCCGAGCGCGCCTGCGAAGGCGGCCTCGACCACCACGCCGCCGTCCCCGACCCAGCCGCCCCGCACCAGCTCGGGCGCGTCGACCGACGAGCGCTCGGCGTCGCGCCCCACGACCTGCACATCCGAGGTCCGATCGGGCGTCCCCAGTTTCGCCGGAGCGACCGGGTACGGTCCGCTGTGGTCGATGACGCCGGAGGCGCTGGCCAGTTTCTCGAGGCCGGGAAGTCGCTCGGACCGGCTGACGCTGGCCACCACGTCGGGCCCGTTGGTCGCCTGCCGGGTGCGCTGGTACGGGTCGCTGGCCGCGTCGCGCAGGACGAGCCCGAGCGTCAACGTCGTGGTGGCGGCCACGATGGCGAGCAGCAGCAGCGCGGTCTCGACCCGGCGCCGCCGGAGGTCACGCACGGCGAGGCGGCCAATGAGCACGATGCGGCCCATCGCCTCAGTCCTCCAGCCGGATGAGCGAGCCGAGCCGTCCGGTGGTGCCACCGGTCAACCTGGTCTCGTCCACGAACGCGCCGTCGCGCATCGAGATCATCCGGTCCGCGGTGGCCGCGATCCGCGCGTCGTGCGTGACGATGACCAGCGCCTGACCTGCCTCGTGCAGGCTCTCGAAGAGCTGGAGGACGTCCAGGGTGGCGGCGCTGTCCAGGTTTCCGGTCGGTTCGTCGGCGAGCACGAGCAACGGTTCGTTGCACAACGCCCGGGCGATCGCGACTCGCTGCCGCTGACCACCGGACAGCGCGGAGGGCAGGAAACGCTCCCGCTCGGCGAGCCCGACCTGCTCCAGCAACTCCTTCGCGCGCCGCCTGGCGGCTCGCGACGATCGCCCGGCCAGCAGCGCCGACAGCTCGACGTTCTCCACGGCGGTGAGCTCCTCCATCAGGTGGAAGGACTGGAAGACGAAGCCGACGGCGCCGCGGCGCACCCGGGCCAGGGCCCGCTCTCCGATGCCGTCGATGCGGCGGCCGTCCAGCGACACCTCGCCACCCGAGGGCCGGTCCAGCCCGCCGAGCAGGTGCAGCAGTGTGGACTTGCCGCAGCCGCTGGGCCCCATCACCGCCACCGTCTCTCCCGCACCGACATCGAGGTCGACGCCGTCGACCGCGCGCACGAATCCCGCCCCCTTGCCATACTCCTTCCGCAGCCCGCGGGCGCGGAGTACGGGCGCGTCGGCGACGTGGCTCACGAGCCGCTCCTCCGGTGGATCCAGTGCTTCTCGCATGCCTCAAGCCAGCGCAGATCCGCCTGGAACCGGAGCGCGATGCCCTCCAGCAACAGCGCCGCGGTCGAGTGGGCCGGCTCGGCCATGGCGGCGCGCTGGGCGTCCCGCAGCCGCCGCAGCAACTCCCGGCGCTGCGTGTCGACGATGGTGAGCGGGTCGGCCAGTCCCGCCGACGCGGCCGCGACCAGCTTGAGGTGGAACTCCGCGAGGTCGGGCCGCGGCCAGCTCAGCTCGGCGACCCACTCGGCGACCCGCTGCTGGCCGTCGGGGGTGAGCGCGTACACCTTGCGATCCGACCGGTCGGCGTCGTCGGTGGAGTTCTCGACCGCCAACAGTCCGGCCTTCTCCAGCCGGGTCAGCGTGACGTAGATCTGTCCGGCGTTCATCGCCTCGCCGAGCGGGCCGAGCGCGTCGCGCAGCCGCGTGCGCAGCTGGTAACCGTGCGAGGGCTCCTTGGCCAGCATCGCCAGGACTACTTCTTGTCGCACCGGACCCCCTAACCGTTAGCTAATATAGCTAACGGTTATCCCCGCCGATGTCAAGCACCCTCGATGACGACGAAGATGGTCGTGACGGGAGGCCCTCGCCGCTTCCGATCGCGTCGGCGGCGGGTGGTGGGGTCGCGGCGTGGCGAGCGGGTCTAGCGCACGCGCCGCGTGTCCGCGGCGATGGCCACGGCGACGGACGCCACGATCGCGACCGCGCCGGCCACCCAGACAAGCGGGAGCCACGCCTGGACCGACGCGACGGTCACGTGCAGCCGGGTGGTCAGATGCAGCTTGATGATGACCGCCATGATCAACGCTACCGGCAGTACGGTGCCCAGGCCGCCGATCCGGCTGTGTCCGAACCGGATGAACAGGGGGAACTGGATCGCGACATTGACGACGAACACCGCCCAGGACAGCGTCAGCACCACCAGCAGGGTGCGACCATCGAACGCGTCGGCCTGGGCCCGCGCGAAGGCAAGCGTGAACATCGCACCCGCGGCGGCGAGGGCGAGATAGGTGGCCAGCGCCCAGGCGTAGTGCCCGTACAGCACCGAGCGGCGGGGCACGGGCAGGACGGCGTACAGCGTCTCCAACCCCGCCTTGTCGGCGGCCTGCAGCGGGAAGGCGGCGATCGCGGGGATGGCGAGCAGGGCGAGCGCCGGCACGAGCAGGATAGGGTTTTTGAACTCGATCAGGGCCACCACGACGAACAGCAGGAGCGCCTGGCTGCGGTATGCCACGGCGGTGCGCAGGTCCAACACGACCGTGCGGGCGATGGCGGTCATGCGATCTCCCGGGTGGGCATCGAGGAATCGGACTGGCGCCGGCCGGCGCCACGGCGTGGTTCGGGGCCGCGACTGGCGCCGTTGCCCGGATCAGGGTGGGGAACGCGGGCTCCGATGTGGACGGCGATGTCGTCAAGGGTGGGAGCCTCGACGAGGACCCGCTCGGCCAGGAGATCGGCCTCCTCGGTGCGCACGAGAGCCTGCGCCCCGGTCGGCGTCCGCCGGGCGCCGATCAGCTGGACGCCGACCAGTCCACTCAGGTCGTCCGGGCCGCCACGTACGATCCGGTACGCATCCAGGACCTCGTCCTTGGTGCCGGTCCGGACTATCCGACCGTCGTGGATGAGCGTCACATAGTCACCGATGCGGTCCAGGTCGGGAGTGATGTGCGTGGAGAACAGGACGCTGTGCCCCTCGTCGAGCAGGAAGTCCCCGATGATGCCGACGAGCTCGTCGCGGGCGACCGGGTCCAGGCCGCTGGTCGGCTCGTCGAAGACGAGCAGCCGCGCCTGGTGCGACAGCGCGACGGTAATCATGAGTTTCATCGCCATGCCACGCGACAGGTCCTTGACCTTGGCCCGCGGGTCGAGGCCGAAGGTGTCGAGCAGTTGCCGGTAGCGCGAGCCGTCCCAGCGGTCGTAGAAGGGGCGCAGCGCCCGCTCGACCTCGACCAGCCGCCACTCGCCCACCAGATAGGTGTGGTCGAGCACCACCCCGACATCCTGGCGCAGCGCGACCGGTCCCGGTACCCGATGGCCGAGCAGTTCGATCTCGCCGGTCTGGATCGGACGCATGCCCAGCAGGCAGCGGATGGTCGTGGTCTTACCGGCGCCGTTGGCGCCGATCAGGCCCATGACGTAGCCGGTCGGCAGTTCGAAGCTCACATCGCGTAAGGCGAAGTTGTCGCCCACCGTGGTGCGCACGCCACGCAGGGCGAACGCGAGATCGCTGCACATCGATTAGGTCCTCCTTGAGTCTCGGGCATGCCCTGAATGGTGGCCTGCTAACGGACGGCGTCCTGCTGGTCCTCGCGCATCAGCCCGTCGAGGATCTCGATGAGATCGTCACGCCGGAGGCCGGCGTGTCGGCCGGCGTTCAGGGCGGCCTGCAACCCGTCTTCCACCTGGCGCAGAAGCTGCTCCCGCACGAGTTCCGAGTTCATCGGCAAGACATAGGCACCCTTGCCGGGGATCGTCGCGATGAAGCCCTCGGCGGCCAACTCGGTGTAGGCGCGGGTGGTGGTGATGATGCTGATCCGCAGGTCACGCGCGAGGGCGCGGACCGACGGCAGGGCGCTGCCCTCGGCGAGCTCGCCCGACAGGATGGCCGTGCCCACCTGCTCTTTGATCTGTTGGTAGAGGGGCACGCCAGCGTTGTTGGACAACACCACCCGCACGACAGTCCTCCGATCCCGCACCGACCTGTTCTGACTGTACATGGACAGTATATACAGACGGAACAGTGGTGGCGGGCCGGATCGGCTCAGATCAACGCGCCGACGACTCCGATCAGCAGGGCCGCCACCAACGACAGCGCGGCCAGGACCAGGAAGCCCGCGAACAGCCCGGGGAGCAGTCGCAGCAGGAACCCCCACGGCGGCGGGTTCGTCCCCACTGGTACGCCGTCGCCGATCCTCACCCGCCTCACCATCACGCACGGCACGCAGAGCAGCACCGCCGCCCCGGCCACGATCCCGAAGGTGCCCGCGACCTCCAGCGCGGCGGTCGCCGCCCGCGGCTGGGTGTACCCGCCGCCCGACTCGCGCCGCAGCTGGGCCGGCTTGCCGACATCGACGTTCGCGTTGTCGATGCTGGCCGAGTGGTCGACGAGGCCACCGTCCACGGAGGTGAACGTGCCCCTGCACGTCCGCACGCGGGCCTTGCCGGCGCCGGTGGTGTGGCACCGGGTGGCGACGAAGGTACCGGGTACCCCGGCCAGCTTCGTGGCGTACGCGAAGCCGCCGACGGTCAGGCTGATCAGCCAGGTCGCCAGCGCGAGGACGCCGATGGAGAACAGGACGCCGAGCGCGGTGCGCAGCACGCTCGGCGGACGCGGCGCGTCCCTGGCTCCGGCCGGATCCTGGGTGGGTTGCGACTCCGGCTCCGTCGCCCGGCCGTACCGATCCATGCTGTTCCCTTCGCGCCCTACCCGCCGGCCCAAACCCGCCGGTCCAACGTGCACAGGCTCGCACACAGCACAGATCCGCGCAGTGCACAGGCTCGCGCAGTGCGCAGGCTCGCGCAGTGCACAGGCTCGCGCAGTGCGCAGGCTCGCGCACTGCACAGGTCCGGGCGCCAGCGTAACGACCCGGCGCACCTCGCCGAGGTCGGCGCCGCCGCCGCCCCGGGAGCGCGGATAGGCTGGCCGGGTGACCGTACTCGATGTCTGCTGGATCGACCGCCAGTACGACCGGGGGAGCGCGACTGCGGGCTCGGGCCGCTTCGTCGAACACGTGCGGCGTAACGCCGGAGAGTTCGACGACTGCTGGGGTGACATCTCGCCGGTGAGGTTCGCGTGCACGGTCTGGCGGCTGGCGACGGTACCCCGGCTCGACCCCGGGTACGTCCGGTTCCATCGCCGGATCCTGTCCGCCGAGTGCGCGCGCAACGAGTGGGACGGCTCGTTGCTGGCCCGGGTGCAGGTGGCCGGGCCGGTACCGGAGGCGCTGAGCCGGTCGCGGGTGTGGACCCAGGATCGCGGCTGGCGCGGCTGGCCGACGACCTTCGGCCAGTTCCTCGCCCCGTCCCAGCGGGAGCTGAGCCGCTTCCCGCATGTCCGACCGGTGCTGCTGGTGGACGCGCCGTTGCCGCTTGAACAGCTTCCGCCCGTGCCGGACGCGCCACCGCCGGACCTGCCCGAGCTGGCCGAGCGGACGGTCGGCGTGCTGGTCCGTGAGCTGGACGGGCTGCTCGCCCCGATGGTCAGCGCGTGCGAACAGTGAGCGCGGGCCAGCGCGGGCCAGCGGTGAGCAGTGGGCACGGGCCAGCGGTGAGCGCGGGCCAGCGGTGAGCGGTCAGCGCGGGCCAGCGGTGAGCGCGCCGGATGTGGACGGCTGGTCGCGCCGTGACTGGACCGGGTTCGCCGACCGGATTCTGGGCGCCGTCCGGCCCTACGCCTCGCCCGGGCACGCCCGCATCACGCCGCCCGGCCGTCCGGGCGGGTACGGGCGGGCCGTTGACGGGCTGGAAGGGTTCGCCCGCACGTTCCTGCTCGCCGGCTTCCGCATCGCCGGCGAGCGGGGTGCCGGGCTGGACGAGCTGGCCGACTGGTACGCGACCGGCATCGCGACCGGGACCGACGCGGCGTCGCCCGAGCGGTGGGTCCGGCTCGACGAGCACGGTCAGGCGAAGGTGGAGGCCGCGTCGATAGCGCTGATCCTGGACCTGACCCGGCCGTGGATCTGGGACCGGCTCGACCCGGGGGTACAGGAGCGGGTGGTCGAATACCTGTCGCCGGCGGTGGGCGACTCGACGTACCCGCACACCAACTGGCTCTGGTTCCGGCTGGTGGTGCAGACGTTCCTGCGTTCGGTCGGCGGCCCCTGGTCGGCCCGGGAGATGGCGGAGGACCTCGCCGAGCACGACTCGTTCCGGCGCTCGGGCGGTTGGCTGTCGGACGGGCCCACCCGGGCGTACGACCACTACGGCGGCTGGGCGCTGCACCTCTACCCGGCGTTGTGGGCCCGCATGTCCGGCGCCGCAGACCTCGCCGCCGCGCGGCGCGACGCCGACGTCCGGGCGCTCGACGCCTTCCTGCGCGACGCCGTGACGCTCGTCGGCGCGGACGGCTCCCCGCTGATCCAGGGACGCAGCCTCACCTACCGGTTCGCCGCGGCGGCACCGTTCTGGGTCGGTGCGCTGGCGGGCGTGCCCTCCGTGGCGCCGGGCCAGCTGCGGCACGCCGCGGCCCGCGTCGTCGGGCACTTCATCCGGCACGGTGCGCCGGACGATCGCGGCCTGCTCACCGTCGGCTGGCACGCGTCGTGGCCGCGGCTCGCCCAGTCGTACTCGGGCCCCGCCTCGCCGTACTGGGCCAGCAAGGGACTGCTGGGCATCGCGCTGCCGGCCGACCATCCCGTGTGGACGGCGCCGCCCGAGCCGCTGCCGGTCGAGACCGGTGACGTGCTGCGCGCGGTGGCCGCGCCGGGCTGGCTGATCGCCGGCACCCGGGCCGACGGCATAGTGCGGGTCGTCAACCACGGCACGGACCACGCGGACGAGGGCCGGACGCTGGCCGATTCCCCGCTGTACGCGCGGCTCGGCTACTCGACCGCGACCAGTCCGCTGCTCGACGACGGGGGCTGGGCCGCGCCGGTCGACCAGTCGGTGGTCCTGGTCGACGATGCCGGCGCGACGACGCACCGCACCGGAATGCGCACGCTCACCGTCCGCGTCGACGGCGCCCCCGACGACGTCGCGAGCGCCCCCGACGACGTCGCGAGCGCCCCCGACGACGGCCTTCTGGGGGAGGGCGGCGGCCTTCCCGAAAAGGGTGGGAGTGATGCCGCGCTGGGGGTGGCCGGGTCGACCACGATGGCGCACTGGGTGACCATCGAACCGGGGCAGCGCGACTACGGGGAGGGTCGGGCGGGGCGGTGCCGCCCGGCCGCCCGGCTGACCGTCTTCTCGCTGGTGCGCGGCGCCCACGAGGTGCGCCTGGTACGGGTGGGCGAGCCGGCCGGCGGGCTCGATCCGGCCACGGTGCGGCTGCGCGTCGGCGGCTGGCCGGTCACCGGCGGCCTCACCTCCCGCGTGGTGAGCCTGATCGGCGAGGGCACCGAGGGCACCACCGTTCATGAGGACGGCGGTCCGCTCGGCGCTCCGGTGCGGGTGCCGTGGCTGGATTACCCGGTCCGCCCGGCGACCTGGGTGGCGGCGCTGGTCGAACTGTCCGGTGTGGATGGACCGTCGCGATCCGGTGCCTGCCGAGCGACGCTCGACGGGGCGGGCGAGTGGCTGGACGTGCGGGTCGAGTGGCCCGACGGCGTCCGCACCCGTACCCGCCTCGACGTTCGCGACGGATGAGGCCGGGTTTCCGCCGAGCGACTCAGCCGGCGGTCTGTCCGTCGCTTTTCTCGAATGCCTGAGCGACCCGCGACCCGCCGACCCGCGACCCGCCGTTACGGCAGCTGGCCCCGGATGAGGTCCAGCCGCCGGGCGAGGGTGGGCACCGCGGTGGCCCGGCCGTACCCGGTGAGACGGCCCACGGCGCAGTGCGCGCAGCCGTCACCGGCGATGTACCGTTCCGCACCGGCATCGTCGTGACGCGGGTAGACCAGGGCGCACGTGTCGCAGACCAGCAGCCGTGCCGCGTCGTACGCGTCGGCCAACTGCGCGCGGTCGGCGCGGCGACGGGCCCGCCAGCCCAGGGCCTGGATCTGAGCGTCCACCGCTCGGTCCCGGCCGGCCTCGTAGTCTCCCAGCACCGCGCGCTGGACCCGGGTCCGGACGCTGCCCGCCGGCCGGTCCAACTGGGCCACCTGGCTGGCGGACAGCAGCCGGCCCTCGGCGAGCTGCCGGGCGATGCCGGCCAGGAGCGGGTCGTCGCCGGTGGCCGAACCGGCGGCAACCAGCAGCGACCGGGCGTGCTCGATCCACAGCTGGCGGTGCCGCTCGTGCAGCAGCTGCCGCAGCCGGTGGGGCGCGTCGCGCAGTCCGCGCCCGTCGTGCGGAGCCCACCAGGCCAACACCTGCTCGGCCAGCTCGGGGTCCATGTCCAGCAGCCCGCCGGGATCGGCGGCCAGGTAGCGCAGCGCCTCGGTGGCGGCCTCGTCGGCCAGCTGCTCCTGGGCCCGGGGTGAGACGGCCGCCCGCCACAGCCACCAGGCCTGGTCCGCGCGGTCGGGGTCGGCGACCCGGTCGCGGGCGATCGCGGCGGCGGCCAGCCGGTGGCCCAGCAGCTCGGCGAGGGTCACGTCCGCGTCGGTCGGGCCCGGTACCGTCCAGCACGCCTCCCGCACGGCGCGGTGCGGTTCGTGTACGGCGGCGCAGGCGGCCACCAGTAGGGAATCCTTCGTGTCCGGATCGGCGTCGAGCAACCGGCCGGCCGCGCGTGCCAACCTCGCGGCCCGAGCCTCGGTGGTGGTCAGCAGCAACAGGGCCGGACAGTGCGGATACGTCTCGGCCCACGCCTGGTCCCGGGCGTAGGCCAGGTAGCGCCTGACCCGCTTTTGCAGCGCGTCCCCGTTCGTCGAGGCCAGATCGACCTCGATGAACGCCACCGTGCCGGCGCCGTTGTGGTCCGGGCCGGTCAGGCTCAGGCGGGCGACCGCGTCCGGGGTCAGCCACAGCCGCCCGGGGCTCCGGTCGGTCGGCTCCCACCCCTGCCGGCCGGCCGGGCCGCTGCGCCAGCCGGTCAGCTCGATCCCGGCGGCGGGGCCGTACTCGCGCAGCGCCAGCCACACCTCCGCGGTCGCGGCCGCGTGCACGGCGCTGACCCCCGACGGCGCGATCCAGCGGTAACCCACGCGGGTGCCCTCGATCAGCCGGGCGCCGGCGGCGCTCAGCCACCAGTGCGATGTTCCGCCGTCGGGTGTCCAGTCGGGCGTCCCGTCGACGAGCCGGGCCCCCCGCAGGCGCTCCAGCCGGGAGCGCACGGTGCGCCCGGTCGTGCCGGTGGCCCTGGCGAGCTGGGCGACGGTGAGGACCCGGTGCAGGTCGAGCTGGACCAGCAGATCCTGCAGCGGGCCGCCCTTGGTGCGGATGCGGGTGACGAGGTCCGGCTCAGGCATCGCCGCCGCGCCCCCGCCTGCCCGGCGACGGACCGGGTGTAGCTCGCCGATAGCGGTGCACCCAGCCAGTAGGCCACGACCGGCACCGCTCGCACAACCCGCCGCCGGACCCACCGCCGCCGGAGCCACCGCGGTACCGCGGCCGGACCCACCGCGGTACCGCGGCCGGGACGCCGCCGATCGTGCCCGGGCTCAGCCGGCGGTGCGGATGAGGCGGGCGTTGACGGGTTCGATGGGCACCTGCCGGTTGGTGCACACGGCCGTGACCGCACCGGTACCGAGCCGGATGGTCAGCGACGCGGCGGCGCCGGGGCCGGTCCCGGGGTGCCCGTACAGGTCCTTCGCCTCGTTGATGAGCCAGCCGAGGCCCACGCTCGCGCCGCTGGGCTGCGCCACCTGGGGACGCAGTGCCTCCCGGACGAGTTCGTCGGGCAGCAGGGACGACCAGGCCAGGCCGAAGCGCACGAGGTCCGGCGCGGTGCTCCACAGGCCGCCGGCGGCCGGCAGGGTGCACACCTGGCGCGGTGCGCCGACGAACGAGCCGTCGCCGGACAGCAGGTGACCGCCGATCGCGTCGTTCTCCGGCCACCGCACCGGAAACCACGACCCGACCATGCCGGTCGGCTCCAGCACCAGGGCGGCGGCCGCCTCCGGGTACGGGGCACCGGTGACGTCGGCGATGAGCTGTCCGAGCACCGCGTACCCGCCGTCGCTGGGCACCAGGCTGCCGCGGCGGTTGTCGCAGGAGACCGTGTGGCCGAGCGGCGCCACCGGGTCGATAATGGCGTCGGCGAACCGCTCGTCCGGGCTGACCACGCCGCCGGTGTGAGTGAGCAGTTCCCGTACGGTGACTCCGCCGTCGTCCAGCCGGAGCGTGCGCAGGTGCGCGTTCGCCGGGCCGTCCAGGTCGACGCGGCCCTCGGCGACGAGCCGCAGCACCGCCGTCGAGGTGACCAGCTTGCTCACCCCGTACGCGGGGAACCGGTGGTCGGCGTGCAGCGGCTCGTTGCGGTCGAGTTGCGCCCAGCCACGCACCACCGTCCACAATGGAGTCTCATCGTCCCGGTCGCGACCGGCCAGCGCGAGGCCGACCAGACCCAGTTCGGCGAACGACTCCTCCGCCACCCGCACCGCCCGGGCGGGCGCCCCGGTGGAGGAGCGGGTAGCCGGTGCGGCGGTCCGGGGGTCGGTCACCCGCTGGCCCAGCGGGTACACGCTCAGCGTGGCGAGCCGGTGCGGCGGGTCGGGCCGGGCCGCGGCCTCGACCCGCAGGTCGGCGATCTGCGCGCGTACCGCCAACGGGGTGGTGTGGGAGACGACGAGGTCCGCGCGCAGCCGCGGTGCCAACGAGCGCAGCGTCCCGATCAGCTTCTGCGCCGGAACCAGGGACAGGTAGTGCTCATCGAAGTGGTCGCGGAGTTCGTCGCCTTCGGGCGCGGCCCAGCCCGGGTCGTCGGCGCCGGCGAAGCGGTCGGCCACCCATCGCACGTGCCCCAGCGCGGGGAACCGGGCCTCGGCGGCCTCGACGGTCGCCTTCAGCGCGGCCCAACTCGACAGCCCGTGCTCGCGGGCGATGGCCAGCTGCGCATCGTGAAGGCTGGGGAACTCCCCGGCGGACAGGCGTCGCTTGGCCTCGATCTTCAGGTACCGGAGATTCGGCTGATCGGGCAGCGAACGGGATCGATCGGACATGGCAGTCCTTCCTCGGTGCCCGCGGGTCCGCGACATCGGGCCGGAAAGACCTGCCGTCAGTGGTGTGATCAAACCGGTGAGCTTGCAGCCCTGCCCGCGGACCCAGAGGCGGCCGGAGAACCCGCCGAGCCACACGATACCCCCCGCCCCGGCCACCCGTAACCCGCCTCCGAGGTCCGCGCCGCGAAGGGTTCAGCCGGTGAGGAACGGCACCACGGCGGCCTGAAACCCCGAGGGGTCGTGGCTGTGCACGCGGTGACCCACCGGGATGGTGACCAGCCGGGCGCGCGGGATCGTCCGGGCCACCTCCGCCAGCCGCCGCGCCGGCGTGTGGCTGCGCGGGCCACCGGAGATCAGCAGGGTGGGCGAGGCGATCGACGCCAGCCGGTGCCACCACGCGGGATCGGCGGCGCGCAGTTGCCGCACCGGCGAGGTGACCGCCCGCGGATCGAAGCCGCGCCGCAGGGTGAGCAGGGCCAGTGCGGGCAGCAGGAACCGCGCGGTGGACAGTCCGTGATCGCCGGACGGCTCGCGGGCCGGCACGGGAGGCTCCTCCAGGACCAGATGCGTGACGCGCTCCGGCTGCCGCTGGGCGATCAGCGACGCGGTGTGCGCGCCCAGCGAGTGCCCCACCAGCGCCACCCGGCCCAGGTCGAGGGCGTCCAGGAGCCCGAGAATGTCGTCGCGGAAGCCGTCGAGCGGATAGGCCGGGGTACGCGAGCTGCCGCCGTGGCCGCGCAGATCGGCGGCGATGGTGCGGCGGCCGGCCGATACCAGCGCGACGGTGAGCCGATCCCAGGTGGCCGCGCTGCTGCTGCCGCCGTGCAGCAGAACCACCGGCGCCGCGCCGGGGTCGCCGAGTTCGCGGTAGCGGATGGTGGTGCCGGCGACGTCGGCGGTGTTGACGCCCGCGGCGGGCCCGGTCACCCGGCTCACCGCTTCCCCGGCCCGAGGTGGGCCTCCAGTGCCGTGCGCAGCAGCGGCTCGACGTCGCGGTCGCCCGTCGCCAGCTGGAGGCTGCCCCAGCCCCAGAGCAGCGCGATGCCGTGCAGGTTGGCCCACAGCGCGGCGGCCACCCGCTGTGGCGGCGCGCCGGAGACCGGTCGTGCCTGCTCGACGAGGTCGACGAGCGCGGTGAACAGCGGCAGGCTGCCCTCACGCAGCCCGAGGCGGTTGCTCTCCAGCAGATCATGACGGAACATCAGCTCGAACATGCCGGGATTGGTCCGCGCGAACTCCAGGTACCGCCGGGCCAGCGTCACCAGTCGCGCCCGGGGGTCTCGTCGGCGATCCCGCAGCACCTTGTGAATCGCGGCGCCCAGGTCGGCGAAGCCTTCGCGGGCGATGGCCGACAGCAGCTCCACATGAGTGGGGAAGTATCGGCGCGGAGCCCCGTGCGACACCCCCGCCTGGCGCGCGATCTCCCGCAGCGTCAACGCCTGCATCCCGTCGCGGGCCAGCAGGTCGACGCCGACCCGCACCAGGCGGGCCCGCAGGCCGTCGTCTGCATCGCTCATTCGCTCTGTCTACCAGAGCGCAGTAGACGGTGTCTACTCCGTCGGTCGAGCCGGCGGCCACGCCGGCCGTCCCGGGCCGCGCGAAAACTGGCTCGCGAATCCTCCGGGCGGCCGCTAGGTTCGTGCGTGCCGCACCTCCCGGTGCGAAGTTCGGGGATACTTCTGGCAAGGGGCTTTCGAGCCCGCGGCTTCGACACCGCGAAACCCCGGACCCGGGTCCTCGGGAGGTGCGCGGCACGGCACGCACCAGCGGGGCGACCCGCATCAGGCCGACCCGCCACGGCGCGGCGACGCGGACGCCCGGCACCGAGCCCTCGACTTCTCGAACGGCCGCCCGAGACTCGCCGGTCCACAATGGACGGCGAGCCACGGCGAGCCACGGCGAGCCACGGCGAGCCTCGCCGGGGCGCACCCCCGGCAAGGGCCGGGCCACCCAGGTCATGGCGGCGGTGAAACCCAGTGGCGGCCCGGCCTGCCCGTACCTAACATCGCCGTTGTGAACGCCGAGGCCACCGACTGGATGGACGACGTGAGCCGGATCGCGGTGCTGACCGGCGCCGGCATCTCCACCGACTCCGGCGTCCCCGACTACCGTGGGCCGAATGGGGTCTGGACCCGGGATCCCTCCGCCACGGCCGCGTTCAGCTACTCCTCGTTCATGTCTGATCCCCAGGTGCGTGCCCGGTTCTGGCGCAGCTACCTGGGGCACTCCGCGTGGCACGCGGAGCCCAACGCCGCGCATCGCGCGCTGGCGGAGCTGGAGCGCCACGGCTCGGCGACGCGGATCCTCACCCAGAACATCGACGGGCTGCATCAGAAGGCCGGGTCCACCCCGCGCAAGGTGGTGGAGCTGCACGGCAGCATGCACGATACGGTCTGTACCCGCTGTCGCGTCCGGACGCCGAGCACCCTCGCGTTGGCCCGAGTGGCCGCCGGCGAGGCCGACCCGGCCTGTACGGCGTGCGGCGGCATTCTCAAGCTGGCGACCGTCTTGTTCGGCGAGCGTCTCCACCCGGACACCCTCTCGCTGGCCGGCAACGTCGCCCGCGCGTGCCAGCTCCTCCTGGCGGTCGGCAGTTCGCTGCTGGTCGAGCCGGCGGCCTCGCTGTGCGCCGTCGCCGTCGAGGCCGGGGCCCGCCTCGTCATCATCAACCGGGATCCCACTCCCTACGACGACCTGGCGACCGAGGTGATCCGGGAGCCGATCGGCGAGGCGCTGCCCCGCATCGTGCGGGAGCGACTGAGGTCGGCCGCCGCGCGGCGTTAGCCGGGTCGCGCCGCACCGGTCGGGAGGTGCCACCTCGACCGTGGCGGCCCCGGCCCCGGCCCCGGCCCCCGGCCCCCGGCCCCGGGCCCAGTCTGAGTCTCAGCCCTGGGCGACCGCGAGCCGCTGCGTCCGTTACCCGATCGTAGCGAGATCGGGGCGGGCCGTCTGTGTACTATCAATGTGATATCACTCTGCTAGTGCTCGGCCCCTGCCGACTATGGCGGGCCGCGTGATGGAGGTGTCGCCATGGAGCAGCCCGCCGCGCCCGCCGCCGAGGAGAGCAGCCCAGGGGGAACGCAGCCGAAACAGGGTTTTGGCGTGGGCGAGCACCCCCAACGCCAACCGGGGGCCTTCGCGCCGGACACGGACCCGTCTCGACTCGTGGCGCCTGCCCGACCCGTGCCGGCGCTCGTGCCGACCGCCGACCGACTGCCGCTTTTCGTGTGGGTCATCGCGGCGCTGTTCGTCGCGGTCGAGCTCGCGTTCGCCGGGCGCTACGGCTTCCAACAGGACGAGCTCTACTTCCTCGTCGCCGGGCACCACCTCGCGCTCGGGTACGTGGACCAGCCGCCGCTGATTCCGCTGCTCACCCGGATCCCGGCCGCGATAGCCGTCGACCCGACCATGATCCGCGTCCTCCCGGCGCTGACCGGAGGGGCCGTCGCGGTCGTGGCGGCCCGGCAGGCGGCGCTGCTGGGCGCGGGCCGCACCGGGCGGGTACTCGCCGCGCTCGCCGTGGCGTGTACCCCGGTGCTCCTCGGCGCGTCGCACCTCGCCAACACCACCTCGCCGGCCCTGCTGGCCTGGTCCGTGGTGGTGCTGTGCGCCAGCACGGCGGTGCTGCGCGATCGCCCGCGCTGGTGGCTGGGCGCGGGCGTTGCGGCCGGACTCGGGCTGCAGACCAACAACCTGGTGGCGCTGCTGATGGTCGCGCTCGCGCTCGGGTTGCTGCTGTCCGGGCGCGCCGGCCTGCTGCGTACCCGGTGGCCCTGGCTGGCCGCCGCCGTCGCCGCCGCGATCTGGGCACCGAACCTGCTCTGGCAGGCGACGCACGGCTGGCCGCAGCTTGTCATGGCGTCCGCGCTGCGCCGGGAGAACGACTCCGCGATCGACTACCTCGCCGGCCTGCCGACCCAGCTGGTGTACGCGGGGCTGCTGGCGATACCGGTGGCCATCGCGGGTGTCGTGCGCCTCTGGCGGATGCCGGAACTCCGGTTCCTCGCGATCACGGCCACCGTCGTCTACGTCTACGTGCTGGCCTGGATTCCGGGCAAGGCGTATTACGCGTCCGGAGTGCTGCCGGTGGTGCTGGCGGCCGGGGCCGTGTCGACCGAGCGCTGGATCGCCCGCGCCCGCCGGCCCGGCACGCGCCGCGCGGTCGCGTACGGCGCGATAGTGCTGAGCATGCTCGTCATCCTGCCGAGCCTCATGCCGCTGTGGCCGGTGCGCGACCTGTCCCGGCATTCCAGCGCCGAACAGCAGACCGCCAACGTCTCCGACACCGCCGGCTGGCCGCAGCTCGTCCGCGCCGTGGTGGCGCAGAACGCCGCGCTGACCCGGGCCGGCCGCCCACCCACCGCCGTGTTCACCGGCTACTACGGGGAGGCCGCGGCGCTGGACGTGCTCGGCACCGCCGATCAGCTCCCGCCCGTGCTGTCGGGTCACAACGCCTTCGGCACGTGGGGTCCGGGGAGCGCCTCAGACGCCACCGTGCTGTCCGTCGACGCGGCGGACCGGCTGCGCCCGTACTTCGCCCGTTGCCGCCACCTGAGCACCTACGACGCTCCCTACGGCATCCACAACGACTACACCGATCTGGACCTCAGCGTCTGCACCGGCCCGGTCGCCGGCTGGGCCGCCCTGTGGCCGCACCTCACCCACGACGAGTGACGGCCGAGGATCGGGGCCGGTGAGGGCGGCGCCGGGGCCGGGCGAGCGGGGTCGAGCCGCCGCCCTGACCGCTCGCCGCCGGGCGTGCGTTCGTCGCGGCCCTGCCGGCCTTCGCGACGGCAGGGCCCGGGCCGGCTCGGGCACCGGCAGGGTGCGCGACCTCCAACTGCCCGTCCCGGAACCGGTCGGCCCGCACGACCTTCAGCAGTACCTCGACCGGACCGCCGACACCCATCGGATCCGCGACCCCGCCCAGTTGCTCCAACTCGTCGAAATGGGCAGTATCGTGTATCTGCTCCCGCTATCCGTCACCCTGCGGTATCCGCGAGCGGGCCTGGTCTATCGCCGGGTGACGGAGGGCCGACCGCGACGCTCACCGTCGCGTGGCCGCAGCACTCCCGCTCGGTAGCCGTCGCGGCCCTGGTGCACGCGGCGGCCTCGGTGGCCGCCGATCTTCCGTGGCTCTCGACCCGCGGGTCCGCTCGCCGATGTGCCGAGACTCCTGGACGCCGCCCGTCACGGGCAGCGCCGGATCCTGAGGAATTGGCAGAATCGGGGGCATGTACCCGCCGATGAAGCTGAGCCTCGACGAACTGCGGCTGCGCACGCTCGGCGCCGCGGACGCGGACCTGCTCGTAGAGGCGACCGGCGAGGAGTCGGCCGCGGCCCTGTGGGGTCCACGCCCCGCCGGGCCGTACTCGTCAACGGACGCGCGAACCGCTCTGCGGGCCTGGGATCCCGAGTCGGCGGGGCCGGTCTCCTTCGGGGTGCTGCGGGGTTCCCGGCTCGTCGCCGCGGTCGGGCTCATGCCCAGCGGTGAACGCGTCGCCGAGCTGGCGTACTGGGTCCGGCCCGGACAGCGCCGCCAGGGGATCGGGTCGCGTGCCGTGACCGCGGTGACGCGATGGGCGCACGAACCCGCCGGCGTGCGCCGGGTCTGGCTGGAGATCAATCCCGACAACGAGGCGTCGCTGCGGCTGGCGCGGCGGTCCGGGTACCGGTTCGAGGAACGCCTGCCGCGGCACTGCCGCTGCTGGACGGTTGACGACCCCGAACGCGACGGGTGGCACGACTGCCTGATCTGGGTCCACGACCTCGACGCCCGGTAGGAGCACACACCCAACGTGATCCCGGTGGGCGCTCCGGCGGGCGGAGGAGCGGACCGCGACAGGCGCGGTACGTCCGGTTCCAGAGCCCCACGCCGGCGCCGGCTCGCCGCCGGGCTGGAGCGGGACGCGCCCGGTGCCCCGGCGGGTGGCCGGGGCACCGGACGGCCGGAGGGCGGCGGTCAGGCTCCCGGACGGTCAGCGGCTTCAGCCGGGGATCGGTCGAGGCCCAGCGGTCCGGCCGGGGTGGATCGACCGGGCCTCCAGCAGGGAACCGATCTCCCGCAACGGTGCCGGATGCCGCGCGTACCGGCGGCCGTTGACGGTCGCCGTACCCGCTGGTGGGCGCGTCCAGCCCCATGACCATGCGATTTTCCGGCGCCGTTGGTGCCCAGGAAGCCGGTGACCACACCGGGGCGCACATCAATTCAGGCCGGCCACGGCGGCCTTCTCGCCGTGCCGCTGACGAGTTCGCGGATCTCGATCATGAAGTTTTCCTCGGGCGTTGGTTCGGAATGCTCGGGTCGAACCTATGGGCGCCGACGCGACGGATGCCGGTACCGCGGGATGAACTCGAGTCCGGCCCGTGGTACCGCGGCGCCACGCCGGTCGGATGACGACGTCGCGGCGCCGCCGGGGTGAGCTTCCATTGTGGACTCACCATGGTGCCGGCGGCGGGGGATGGGCTCGCGCCGGGTGGCTGGGAGGTTGTGAACAGGGCCTCGGCGTTCTTGACGGCCACGTGACGCCGTCCCGGCAACCATCTACGTCGACTGGCAAAAGGTGGACCGCGCGTCGTGGCCCGAAGCCCGGGCCCCGCGGCCGCCGATCACGCGTGCACTTCGAGGTCTGACGAGGAACGGCGAGCCGGGTTCACCGAATGATGAGCGACGGCTCACCGCGTGTCGAGCACGACCGACCCAAGTGAGGGAGGATTCAGTTGACCGACAACCAGGAAGCTTCCGGGACCGCGCAGCGGCGGGCGGTGCTTGCCGGAGCCGGGATGGTCGGCGTTGTCGCGGCGCTTGCCGGCTGTGGTAACGCCGTGTCCAGTAAGCAGCAACACCCTGCTGCCGAATCTACCGGCGGCCACGCCACGTCTTCGCCGACGGGCACGCCCGATCGAGGGGATGCGTCCAGCTCGGTGGGGATCGGCCAGGATCTGGTCAGCGCGAGCGAGATCCCGGTCGGTGGCGGAAAAATTTTCGGCAAGCAGCAGGTTGTGGTGACTCAGCCGACCCCCGGAGAGTTCAGGGGTTTCAGCGCCGTCTGCTCGCACACCGGGTGCATCGTGTCCACGGTGGAGGGCGGCGTCATCAAGTGCCCGTGCCACGGCAGCCTGTTTTCCGCCGACGATGGCTCGGTAAAGGCCGGGCCGGCCGTCAAGCCGCTGCCGCGGAGGACGGTCACCGTGCGAGGGGGAAACGTCTATCTGATGTGAGGCCGGTGGCGATCGGTACCTCAACCCCCGTTGGAGACGCCGCTGCCACCGCCGAAGCGGTGGCAGCGGCCTTGTCTGCCTTTACCGCGGGCGGCGGCGGGGGCGCAGCTTGGGGCGAGCCATGTCGGTGCCTCCTTCTCTGGTGTGGGGCCGTCGGTCGTTGCCGGGGCCGTGGTTTGGGTTCTAGTTGTCACCGCTGTGGCGGTGATCAGTTACCGCGGGCGGCGGCGGGGGCGCAGCTTGGGGCGAGCCATGTCGGTGCCTCCTTCCTGGTGCGGGGCCGCCGGTCGTTGCCGGGGCCGTGGTTCGGGCGAGACGGTGGCTGCCGCCGCCGAGACGGTGGCAGCTCATCCGTCACGCGGACTGATGCGCGGGGGTGGGGACGGGCTGCCCCTCCGCTTCGAGCCGGCCGGGCGCCGCACCGCGGACGGGCCGAGGCCGCAGAAGAAAGAATCCGGCGGCGCATACGGCACCGAGAGCCGGCAGGCTTCCCCACAGCCAGCCCTGACCGGCGGCCAGGGCTCCGGCTCCGATGATGGGCGAGAGAAGCGCCGCCCCGCCGAAGCAGACGCCCCAGAGACCGAGGTAGCGTCCGCGGGCGGCGGGCGGCGCGATCGCGGCCACGTAGGTGGCCGCGCCCACGCTGAACAGGATCTCTCCGACGGTCCAGATGACCGTCACACCGGCGAAGCCCGCCGTCGAATGCGCCAGGCCGTTGACGCCCATGCCGATGCCGATGATGAGCGCGCCGACGCTCGATGACAGCGCCGCTGGCTTGCGGTCCAGCAGCGGCTGCAGCAGGGGTTGCAGTGCCAGCACGGCCACTGCGTTGATCGCGTTGACCGCGCCGTAGGTGGCGGCGGAGAGCCCGTCCGCGTGGATGGTCAACGGAAGGCCGTACTCCAGCTGCTGCCAGATGGCCATCGTGAGCAGCGAGCACACCGTGACGGCGATCAGCCGCCGGTCGGCCAGCACCTTGCGGTACGGCACGGGTTCGGCCGCCTCCTGCTGGGCGTCGGCGTCGGTCGGTGCGCCGTGGCGCGGCAGCATCAGTACGACGGCGGCGAAGCCCAGCGTGGCGGTGGCGTCGAGAGAGCACAGCCACGTGATGTGCGAGGTGGCGAGGTATCCGCCAATCACACCGGCGACGGCCGAGCCCGCGTTGAGCATCCAGTACTGCACGCCATAGCCGTGGGTGCGGCGGTCGTCGGGTACCAGATCGGCGATCCAGGCACTGATACCGGTGCGTCCGGCGTCGAAGACCAGGCCGATCGCGGCGGCCACCGTCATCAGCGTCGGCGGCGTGGTCGCGTGCGGCAGCAGGAGGTAGCCGCCGGCGGTCAGTGCGAGCGAGACCACGATGGTGGGCTTGCGCCCGAGCCGGTCGGACGCCACGCCCGCCAGCGGTTCGCCGACCACCCATCCGGCACCGAACGCCGCGACCACCTCACCGGCCGCCGCCGCGCTCAGGTGCAGGTGGGTGACCAGGTACAGGGTCAGGAACGGCACGACGACGCCGCCGACGCGACTGATCCCGAAGCCGACGACCAGCACCCAGTACTGCCACGGATAGCGCGGCGTGCGCTGCCGTTGGGCTGTCGGTGCCGGGCCAGTGGCGGCGGCTACGGACATGTCAGCTCCGGTACGTGATCAGGGATGGCGGCATCGCGGGCACGGCCGGATGACCGATGCCCGTCTGGGGACGCGATGAATCAGCGCGGGTAGGTGATTTCCACGCGGATTGGATGGGGAACACAGGCAGGTGCCGGGGACCGGCGGGATCGACGCGGACTCGACGTCACGCGATGGGAAAGGCCTGCCTCAGCTGCTTGACGTTCGACGTGCTCCCACGACTCCTTACGCAACCCACGACACCGGAGTGCCGTGCTCATGATGCTCAGCATAGCGATCATGGGCTGCTTGGGAAGAGCGAAGATCATTGTTTACGTCGTTCTCACCAAATTCCAATCAAGCGGAGAGTGCGTGCGCACGGATCGCGAGGGACCCCTCTCGGTGCGTACCGCCGCGGGGCGGCGATTCCGTGCGGTCGGCCGTCCTTACTGGACACACCGTCCCGCGGCTTTCGGGTTGGTCGGCGCGCGCTGTCCGATGTGGAGGCCCCCGGTACGACCGGCCATCACACGAGCGATGCCGGCGGGGTTCGATTGCCCCACCGGAGGCAATCCCTGTGCGCCGGCCCGGGCGCGCTCGACGACCGATCCGGCCTGCTCGCGGACGGACTCGACCGCCCGATCAAACAGGTCGATATCGATGAGCTCCAGCTCGCTGACGTGCTGCGCGTTCGATGACGTGATGGCCGACCCGAACGCCATGAGGGCGAAGCTGGATGCCGAACCGGATCGGAGCACTTCCAGCGGCGGCAACGGAAGCTCCAGCGCCTGCGCGACGGCCAGCACGTCGATGACATTCTGGTGGTTCATCATCATGAGCGCGTTGTTGAACAGCTTGCCGAGCTGGCCCGAGCCGGTTGGTCCCAGGTAGATGATCCGCTCGGAGAAGGTGTTGAAGCTGGGGGTGACCGCCTCGACGGCGTCCTACCGGCCGCCGGCGACCGTGGTGAGCTGGCGGGCGAGGGCCACGGTGCGGCCGCCGGCCACCGGGGCGTCGATGACCTCGATGCCGTACGGGGCGGCGCGCTGCGCGAGTTCCCGGGCAGCGCCGGGCAGCCGGTGCCGTGGTTGATGAGCACGGCGCCGGTGCGCAGGTGCGCGAGCAGGCCCCCGTCCACCGCGACGTCGCGGTTGTCGGAGTCCTCGCGCAGCCACAGGGCGACGAACTGGCTCGCGGCGGCGAGCTGCGCGACGCTGTCGTGCGCGGTGGAGTCGACGCCGTCGCGCGATCTGTCGGCGGCGAGCCCGGCGTTGCTTCCGAGTCTGTGCCGGCCCCGGCTCGGATGGCAGTGCCCCCGGGGTTCCTGGGAGCGGCAGGGCCACTGCGCCGGGGCACCGGACGGCCGTCCGGGCACCCCAGAAACGGAGAGTCCGGAAACTTAGGGACTATCAGGTGGATACCGGCCGCCAGGATCGGCCACGATCGGCTACGAACAGCCGTGATCGGCTCCCGGCGCTACCCGGCTACCCGACCGCACGTTCCTCCTCGATCAGGGCGCGCATCCCGGCGACCATGATGCGGACGCCGAAGCGGAAGGACACGTCCTGATCGTCGGGCGCGGTGCGTTCGGCCATGGCCCGGGACAGGATCGAGGGGTTGGCCCGCGCCTGCCGCCGCATCGACGCCGGGTCGGGCAGCGTCTGCTCCTCGACCGTGCGGCCGACGACGAACCACAGGAACGAGGCGGCCGCGCGGGAGGCGTCGGCCAGGCCGAATCCCGCGTGGTGCAGCACCTCGACCGTGCGCTCGACGATGCGCAGCAGGGCGGTGGCGCGGGTGAGGTCGGCGCCGAGGGCCAGTTGGGCGCCGTCGGGGTGCGCGAGCAGCCGGGACCGGATCAGGTCGGCGGTGTGTGCGAGCCAGTCGGGCCACCGCGCCGCGTCCCCTGGGTCCTCCAAGTCCGGCAGGGCCGGGGTGAGTACCGCGTCGGCCATGTGATCGAGCAGTGCCCGCTTGCTCTCGAAGTGCCAGTAGAGCGCCGGCGCCTTTACGTCCAGCTCCGCCGCGATCCGCCGTAGCGACAGGCGTTCCAGGCCCTCCCGGTCGAGCATCCGCAGCGCCGTGCGGACCACCAGGTCCTTGTCGATGGCCAAGCCGAGCCCCCTTTCCGCTTGACACCTTAACGCGTTAGGGACATCCTTTACCGCATTGCTTCCTTAACGCGTTAAGGAGATGGCCGTGGATGCCGAAGTGATCGTGGTGGGGGCGGGCCCGGTCGGGCTGATGTTGGCGGTTGAGCTGGGTCTGCGCGGCGTGCGGGTGCTGGTGATCGAGTCGCTGGCCGAGCCGTCGCCGCACTCCCGGGCGTTCGGGCTGCACGCGCGCAGCACCGAGACGATGGAGTTGCGCGGGCTGCTGCCGCGCCTTACCGCGCAGGCGGCGCGAACTCCGATGGTCGGGGGCGTCTCCCCGGCTTTCCGGGCGGGGATCCCGCTGGCTCACTTCGCCGGCATCCGCACGGTCCGCCTCGACACGCTGGAGGCCAGCAGGCCCGGCATGTTCGCGATCGCGCAGACGGGCGTCGAGGCGGTGCTCGGCGCGCGGGCCACCGAGTTGGGTGCCGTGATCCGCCGGGGCGTCACCGTCACCGGCCTGACCCAGGACGACGACGGCATCATGGTGTCCACTATGGACGGTGATTTCTGCACCGCTGAATACCTGGTGGGTTGCGATGGAGGTCGCAGCACGGTGCGAGGGCTCGCCGGGTTCGGGTTCCCCGGCAGTGATCCGACCATCACCGGCCGGCTCGCCGAAGTCGCGGTGCCCGACGTCATGACCGATCCGGGCATGGGCTGGCACCGGTGCCGTAGCGGGATCCTGCAGGTGCTTCCCGGGCGGGTGCTGGCCGTCGAGTTCGACGGACCGCCCGCCGACCGCGACGATCCCGTCACCGTACCGGAGCTGTCGGCCAGCCTGAGCCGGATCGTCGGACGCCCGATCGAGGTCGCGGCCCAGCCCCGGTGGATGACCCGCTTCACCGACAACACCCGCCTGGCCGACGACTACCGCAGGGGCCGGGTGCTGCTGGCCGGCGACGCCGCCCATGTCCACTCGCCCTTCGGCGGCCAGGGGCTCAACCTCGGCCTGCAGGACGCCGTCAACCTCGGCTGGAAGCTCGCCGCCACGGTGGCCGGCTGGGCGCCCGAGGGGCTCCTCGACAGCTACCCGGCCGAGCGCCGGCCGGTCGCCGCCCGCGTGCTGCACAACACCAGGGCCCAGGTCGCGCTCATGAATCCCGACTCCCGTGCGACCCCGCTCTACGAACTGTTCGGCGAGCTGATGGAGTTGGGCGACGTCAACAGATACCTGGCCGAGCTGATTTCGGCCGTCGGCGTGCGGTACGACCTGCCGGGCGCGGGGCATCCACTGGTCGGCCGCTTCGTGCCCGACCTGACCCTGCGCCCCGGCGCCGGAGCCGCCGTACGCGTCCGGGAACTGTTCGCCGCCGGGCGGCCCGTGCTGCTCGACCTCGCCGACGATGCCCAGGTGCGGGAGACGGCCGCCGGCTGGGCGGACCGGGTCGATGTCGTCACCGCCCGCCCCGTCGAGGGCGCCACCGAACCCCTGTTGGTCAGGCCCGACGGGTACGTGGCGTGGGCCGGTGTCGGGGACCTCGGTGAGGCACTGGGGCGCTGGTTCGGCCGGCCGGCTCACCGGCGCCACCCGCGTTAACCCAGCGTACGCAGCGTTGACCTCACCGTATCTATCTTCGTAATATTGAAGAACATGTTCATATTCGACGAGGTCACGTTGAGGAGCCGCGTATGTGCGACACCGATCACCTGCTCTCGAATCAGACCGAACAGAGCGGCCTGTCCCGCCGCCAGATCCTCGGTGCCATCGGTGCTGTCGGAGCCGGTGCGGCCGCCGGCACCATCATCGATCCGGCGCTTGCCGCGGCGACCGGCGCGACACTCGACGACAA
Organism: Rugosimonospora acidiphila; assembly: GCF_039543385.1. NCBI lineage: Bacteria > Bacillati > Actinomycetota > Actinomycetes > Micromonosporales > Micromonosporaceae > Rugosimonospora > Rugosimonospora acidiphila. The sequence continues at coordinate 170,343 of NZ_BAABJQ010000009.1, read as the reverse complement.
GACTCAACCGGCGAGCAACGCCGGCTACGAGCCGCCGACCGGGCTGGCCAAAGACTCGCGGGCGAAGAGTTCCGCCCTGTCCTGGCTCGACAACAACTCCGCCGGCGTCTTCGGGATGAACGACGAGGTGTGGGCCCACCACGAGCTGTCGCTGCAGGAGTGGAACTCCTCGCTGCTGCAGGCCACCTTCCTGGAGAAAAACGGGTTCAAGGTGCAGTGGGGCGCGGCGGGGTTCCCGACCGCGTACGTGGCGACGTACGTCAGCGGCAGCGGCAAGCCGACCATCGGGTTCAGCGTCGAGTGTGACGCGCTGCCCGGCCTGTCGCAGAACAAGGGCGTGCCCTATCACGACCCGCAGGAGTACATCGACGACGCGTTCTCGCCGACCTACGGCGTCGGTCACGGGTGCGGACACTGCGCGCTCGGGACGGCGGCGATCTACGCGGCCGTGGCGACCGCGAAGGGGCTCGCCGCCAGCCGCACCGACGGCACCGTGAAGGTGTACGGAGCCACCGCCGAGGAGTACCTGCTCGGCAAGGCGTACGCCGTGTCCAGGGGCGTCTACAAGGGGCTCGACGCGCTCGTCGACTGGCACCCCGGCGGCGACACGTCCACCGGGTGGGGCTCGTCCAACGCGATGCAGTCCATCTCCTTCACCTTCCTCGGCATCGCCGGCCACGGCGGCACGCCGTTGGGAAACAAGAGCGCGTTGGACGCGGCCACCATCACCGGCATGCTGACGGAGTTCCTGCGCGAGGAGAACCTCGCGCCGTCCGGACGCATCCACTACGCGATCCGCAACGGCGGTCAGGCGCCCAACGTGACTCCGGAACTCGCCGAGGTCTGGTACTACGTGCGCGAGGGCAGCCCGGCGCGGGTGAAAATCCTCGCCGACAAGGTGGTGAACTGCGCCAAGGCCGCGGCGATGGCGACCCAGACGTCGCTGGTGTACAAGGTGACCAGTGGCTGTTGGAACAAGCTGCCGTCGCAGCGCGGTGCCGAGCTGATGTACGACAACATGCAGCAGATCGGCGCCCCCGTTTTCTCCGACGCCGACCAGAAGTTCGCCACCACCCTGCAGGGCAATATCGGCCTCGGCAGCGGTGGCTACTCGTCGACCGTCTCGGCGCTGAGCCCGCCGGACCCGATTTTCCTCGGCGGTGGCTCAACCGACGTCGCGGACATCAGCTGGCAGGCGCCGACCATCCAGATGGGTACCCCGGTCTGGCCGCAGGGCTTCAAGTCGCACACCTGGGCGGTCGCGTCATCGGCGGCGTCCTCCGGCGGCCACAAGGCCCTGCTGTCGGCGGCGAAGTACCTCGCCGCGACGGCCGTCGACCTGTACACGCAGCCGAACATCCTCGGCGACATGAAGGACGAGTTCGCGAAGCGGACGAAGAACGTGACCTACGAGCCGCTGTTCCCGAAGGACTTCGAGCCGCCGATGTACCAGCCGCCGGACTGGTTCCTGAAGCGGACCGGCCAGCACTGGCCGCCGCCGAACATCACCTGGCCGCGGCCGAAGATCATCTCGAAGGAGAAGTTCGCGGACCTCGGTCCGTCGCTGCCTCCGCAGGACCTCCCGCCGCTGACCTGATCGTCGCTGACCTGACCGCAACGGACTGATGCGTGATTCCGCTCCGGCCGGTCGGTGCCGTGCGCCGTGCCGACGGTCTCGTCGGCGGCGGGGCGACATCGACACCCCGGCCGGAGCGGAGCCCGTCGCGGACTACACGAACAGCGGCGAGATCTCGCGGCGCTGCGCGAGCTGGGCCAGCTCCTCGTCGGAGGGCCGGCGCTCGAAGCGGTCGGCCGCGTCCAGCAACCGGGGCAGGATGTCGACGTCACCGGAGGTGAGCAGGAACGCCTCCGGCCGGCCAAGCACCCAGTGCGCGGCCAGGTCGATGTCGGCCTGCTCGGTCAGCGGCTCGTACCAGGTGGCGGAGGTCGCGGGGCGGCCCTCCCACCGGCGCCAGGCGAGGCTCTTGATCGTCTGCAGCGCGACGCCGCGCTGCGCGCACACCGCGGCGAGCGCCTCGAACCGCTCCGCGTAGCGGGGGTCCTGCATCTGGACGTAGTTGTACGGCACCAGCACCGAGTCGAACGCGAAGCGCTCCAGGCTGCGCCGGTGCATCTCGGGCACGGACAGGCCGTGCCCGGTGACCCCGATGAAGCGGACCAGGCCCTCCTCCCGCGCCTCGATGGCCGCCTCCAGGGCGCCGCCCGGGCCCAGCGCGGTCTCCCACTCGATGACGTCGACGAGGTTGTGCAGCTGGATCAGGTCGATGCGGTCGACGCCGAGCCGGTCGAGTGACCGGCGGATCTGCTCCCGCGCCCCGCGGTAGGTCCGCTCGCCGGTCTTCGTCGCGAGGAAGAAGGTGCCGGGGTTACGCCGCAGCCAGGTCGCGACCCGCAGTTCGGCGTCGCCGTAGCTGGCGGCCACGTCGAGGTGGTTGATGCCGTGCGCCAGCAGCGCGTCGAGTGCGCGGTCAGCCTCGCTCTTGGAGACGCGGGCCAACGCGGCGCCGCCGAAAATGGCACGGGTCGAGACGTGGCCGGTGGAGCCGAATGGGGCGCGATCAATCATGAGATCGAGCTTACGCGTCGGTGCCCGGGCCGCGCCGCTGGTCGGCGACGCGGCCCGGGCCGTCGGGTCTAGAAGCCGGGGAAGACGCGGCGCAGGTCGTCCAGGCTCACCGGGCCGGTCACCTCGACCGAGGCCGGGGTGTACCGGGTCCCCAGCCGGCCGGTGGCCAGCCGCAGCCATGCCTCGGCGGGCGCGGACAGCTCACCGTCCGGCTGCTGCGGTACGTCGGTCAGCTCGATCCGCTCGCCGAGCCGCAGCCCGGCGGTCCGCTCCGGGGCGGTCAGGCGCAGGGTCAGCGTCGCCTGCCGTCCGGCGAGCGCGTCGGGCCGGCCGGTCCAGGCGAGCATGCCACCGACCTGGTCGAGCAGCAGGCTCACCGCCTCCGGGGCCACCGTCGCGCCGGCGTCGAAGCCGACCTCGACGTCCCACTGGTGCAGCGCGAACTCGCTGAGCCGGAACCGCGCGGCGGTGGCGACGTCGACCGGCTCGGGCAGGAAGCCAAGGTTGATCTTCAAGCTGTCCCGGGTCGCCTCGTCGAGCGACTCGTACGCCTCGACGAGCCGCTCGTTCGCCTCGAGGAACGCGGCCGCGTGCTCGGCCGGGGCCATCGCGTCCCACCGCGCCCACACGGAGCGGTTGAAGTCCATGTCCGGTGCTGCCCCACCGGTCTGCGAGGCGTTCAACCCGGCCAGGCCGATTTCGGCCCCGCTGCCCAGGTGGCTCAGCACCTGGGAAACCTGCCATTCGCTGGCGCCCGAGGGACTGATGAGATCGTCTGGGGTGAGGGCGCGTACCCGCGCCGCGAGCGCGTCGTGGCCCGAGCGCAGGGCGGCGATGGTCTGATCGGCGAGCGTAGCCATGATTCTCCTGTCAACTGATCCGTGCCGCAACGCTACCGCCCCGGGACCCGCCGCCGACGCGGCCCTCGGCCGCGTTCCGCCAATCGGCATCCGGTGCCGCCCCCATCGATACCGGTACCCCCTACGACGGCCGGCACGGTCTTTCCATCCGGATGGGAATCGCTTAGGGTAGTCCGTCATGCGCGTTCGGTATAGGCGCGGTTGGACGTGGAATCGAATGCATCAAAGGTGCCTGCTCTTGACCCCTCACCGGCTCCCTCGGCCGCCGAGCAACCGTCCGGACCCGACCGATCCTGACCCGACCGATCCGGACTCGACCGATCCTGACCCGACCGATCCGGACTCGACCGATCCTGGCCCGACCGATCGCGGCGTCGCGGGCGGGTCGGCCCGGTGAGCCTCCGGCTTGGGTCCGCCGCCGTTGTCGCCCTCGCGCTCGCCGGCGGTGCCGGGACTCTGATGCCGGATCTGGCGCTGGCGGACGAGCTCAGCGTCGACTTCACCGGCGGCTGCAAGGTGCTGAGTTTGGGCGCCACCTCGCAGCCGGACACCGCGAGTCTGGACCTGACCGCCGGATCGGCACTGTGGGTCGTCAACCGTCTCGGGGTCCAGGCGACGCTGATGCTCGACGGCCAGGGCACGGACAGCATCGGCCCAGACCAGAGCAGCCGGCTGACGCTCGCGACGCAGGGGACCGAGACCGTCCAACTGGTACCCGTCTGCCCGCTGCCACTCACCGACATCGGCCCGCTCACGATCAGGGTCAGCCCCGACAGCCCGGGCGGGACGCCCTCCGCCGCGCCGAGCGCCACCGCCCCACCGCCCCAGCCGAGCCCGCCGGCCACGACCGCGCCGCCATCCTCGTCGCGGCCCCAGCCGGCGCCGCACCCGCGGCCCACCCAGGCGACGGGCACCGCGCCGGCGAGGGCTCCCGCGCCGCACTCGTCGTCCCGGACGAACCGGCACAACAACGGCCGGACCCCGACGCCCACCGTCGGCACGTCGGAACCGGAGTCGGTCGCCGAGTTCCCACCGGAGGTGCCCACCGGTCCGGTGCCACAGGCCGGCCCGCCGCTCATCTGGCCGGTCACGCCGCTGACGGACGACCGCGGGTTCCGGTACAGCCTGGCGCTGATCGCGTGCGTGTTCATCATCGGTACCGGCACTGCCGCGATCCGGCTGCTGATCAGCTCTCACCACGTGGGTACCCATCGCAGCCCGTGACTCCCGACGCCCGACGCCGTGACTCCCAACGCGACGACCGCGCCGGACGGCGTCAGCGCACGCGGCGCAGGAACGCGTCGACGAGCCGATCGGTGAAGTCCGGGCCGATCGGCTCGTCGGTGACCAGAACCCGGAAGTAGAGCGGGCCCACCAGCTGGTCGGTCTCGGCCGCCAGGTCGAGCCCGGCGGGAAGCTGCCCGCGATGCACGGCGCGCTCCAGCGGCAGCCGGTCGCGCCGGCGCTGCTCGTCGAGGTACCTGGCCCGGAAGTCGGCGGCGAACACCGGATCGTGCTGGGCCTGGGCGATCAGGGCCCGGAAGACCGCCCCGGCGTCGGACCGGCCGAGGAAACTCGCCAGCCGCCCCAGGTACGCGCGCAGGTCGCGGTCGAGGTGACGTCGCGCTCAGCGGCCTGCGGCCCTACCTGGATTATGTGCGCGACCCGGCCAACGGCTACCAGAGCGTCACCTTCCCGGTCGAGGACGGCATAGAGATCAGCTGCCGCCTCCGAGCGGGGCGACCGCGCCGGCTCGCCCGGCCGCGACCGCGCCGGCTCGCCCGGCCGCCCCTGGGCCTCGGGTAGGCCCCTCGGCGCGTGGGAACCACCCTGGCGCGTGGGCGGGCCACCTCGGCGCGGGAACCACCTCGGCGTGCCTGGCGGGCGCAGGCAGCGCTGTCTGCTGCGAAAATTTTCGGATAGTTTTCGGATATTCTCGGACGCCGATCGGCCGCCGGATCGCGACTATGACAGGGAACCGCGCTCGTTCAGCCGGAACGGTCCGCCTTCGGGATTGGCTCAAGTCATTGACGCTGCTATATTTCACACCGTACCGCTCCGAAAACTTTCGGCATGTTTGTCGAGACAACCCGGCGATGCCTCCGCCACGGGTGACCGGGGGCCGCCGGCCCCGTCCGAAGGAGTTCGCCGTGCTCCAACTCGTGTCCCATGCCCTACCGAGAGCCTTCCACGGACCGGACCACCGGCCCGGTCAAAGGCCAGGCCACAGAGCAGCCCACAGAGCAGCCCACAGAGCCGGCCAAAGAACGGGCCGCCGCCCGCGCCGGGCGTTGATCGCCGCGGCCGCCGGCCTCGCCGTGGCCTGCGGCGCGCTGCTGGTGCCGGCCTCGCCCGCGCAGGCCTCTTCCGCACAGGCCTCTTCCGCACAGGCCTCTTCCGCACAGGCCGCGCCCGCACAGGCCTCTTCCGCACAGGCCGCGTCGGCGCCGCTGCCGCCGCCGACCGCCGCCCTGACCCAGGTGACCAATTTCGGTGCCAACCCCACCGGCCTGGAGATGTACCTGTACGTGCCCCACCACGTGCGGCCACACCCGGCCGTGGTGGTCGCCATCCACTACTGCACCGGCTCCGGGCCGGACATGTTCGCGGCGACCGAGTTCGCGTCGCTCGCGGACAGGTACGGCTTCATCGTGGTCTACCCGTCCGCGCCCCGCGACGGGCACTGTTTCGACGTCTCGTCGCCGGGCGCCCTGCGGCACAACGGCGACAGCGACCCGGTGGGGATCGTGTCGATGGTCCGTTACGTGGAGCGACACCAGCACGCCGACGCGGCGAGGGTCTTCGCCACCGGGCTGTCCTCGGGCGCGATGATGACCAACGTCCTGCTCGGCGACTACCCCGACGTCTTCAAGGCCGGCTCGGCGATGTCCGGCGTACCGTTCGGCTGCTTCGCCACCACCGACGGCTCGATGTGGAACTCCACCTGCGCCAACGGTGACCTCATCAAGACCCCGCGAAAGTGGGCGGACCTGGTCCGCGCCGCCGACCCGGGCTACCGCGGCCCGCGCCCCCGGATGCAGCTCTGGCACGGCACCGCGGACACGACGCTCTTTTACCCGAACTTCGGCGAAGAGGTCAAGCAGTGGACCGAGGTCCTGCACGCCCACCGCGCCGTCGTCAACCACCCGCAGCCGACCTGGACGCACACCCAGTACCGCGACTCCTCCGGCCGGGTCGAGGTCGACGCGTACAGCGTGGACGGTGAGACGCACAACCTCGGGTTCGACTATCCGGACTGGGCGCGCCTGGCCGTGCGGTTCTTCGGCCTCACCGCGCATCACCGCTGAGCGCGACCGCCCGGCTCGCGGCCGGTGGACCTCTCACGCCGATCGCCCCGAGAACCCGGATCCGGGTTCTCGGGGCGATCGTTGAACGGCGCGATCGTTGAACGGCGCGATCGTTGAACGGCGCGACGGAAGGGTCAGCCCGCGTTGGGTGCGGGGGCCGGTGCCTGGTCGTAGCCGACCGTACCGTTGACGACCTGCGTGAACTCCTTGCCGCTGACCGTCAGGTTCAACTCCACGTCGATCTCCCAGCGCCCGGCGACCGGGTTCGGCGCCACCAGGGTGGCGTCGGCCACCGGGGCTCCGGAGGCGTCGGTCGTGGGCGTCGTCGCGCGGCTGACGACCGTACCGTTCGGGTCGATCAGGAAGAACGTGAACTTGTTGTCGGCGCTGGCGTCCGCCGTGTGGAAGCTGACGTCCAGGTCCTGCTTGCCCTGCGGCACATCGAGGTTGAAGGTGCTGATCTGCCCGATGCCCCGGCCGACGGTGCTGGTGATCGTCGTGTTGAACGCGCCACCGGCCGACGGGATCAGCGTCCGGCGGGCCACCGGCACCGAGGTCCGCGCCCCGTCGAGGGCGACGAACTGCACCGACTCCGGGTGGTCACCGGGCGCCGACGGCATGGCGATGCGCAGCGGCACCTTGACGCTCGAGTGCCCCGGAAGGATGACCAGAGGGGCCGCCAGGCTGGTCACGTAGTGCTGCCCGGTGACCCGGAAGGAGATGTCGCCGGTGTAGGAGCCCGGCACGTTCGGCGCCGACTGCAGGTGCGCCCGGCCGTTGGCCCAGAGAACCTTCGCGGTCCACTTCCCGGCCTTCGGCGCCGTGACCTCGACATGCTGGATGTTGGGCACCGAACCGAGCTGCCCGGCCCTGGTGGCCGGGGTGCCGTAGTCGTAGGAGATCTGGGTCAGCTTGCCGCTCGGGTCGACCAGGGTGAACGACAGGATGGTGCCGTTGGTCGGATCAGGGGTGATCATGTCGGCGTTCAACCGGTCGAGTCCGGGCGGCACGGTGAACGTGATGGGCTTCGCCGCGGTCGCCCCCTCGGCCGGCACCGGCAGGCTCGGGTCGGGCGCGCTGACCGCCTCGGTGACCGTCTTGCCGATCTGCGACGCGTCGCCGAGCGAGCGGTACGTCCCGGTCGCCACGGTGGGCAGGCTGCTGGTGTTGTACAGCGTCACCGACTGCGAGCTGGCCCCGGCGGCCGCGGTCACGTCCAGCTGGCTCGGCGAGGCGATCAGGCTCGGCGAGGACAACCCGGCGAGCAGGTTCTTCGCGCTGCCACCCGGCTCCTGCTGCGCGGCCCGCACCGCGGCGTACACGTCCAGCTGGCCGGCGCCCTGCTGGTCGGCGGGCGCGCCGATGTCGTCCGCGGTACCGGTGAGGATCTGCTTGATCAGCGCCGGGCTCGGCTTGGTGCCGTTGTGGGAGTCGGCGTACGCCTGGATCACGTCCGCCACCGCGCCGGCCACCAGCGGGCACGACTCGCTAGTCCCGCCGAACGCCTCGGTCTGCGTGTTGGTCGGGCAGTCGCTGCCGGTCGGGCTGCACGCGGCCTCGCCGCCGTAGCCCGGCGCGACCAGGTCGACCACGCGGTTGTTGGGCGCGGCGCCGCCGGAGGACAGCGGGGTGATGTTGTTGTTGGTCCAGTTGGAGTACCCGTAGGCCTGGCTGACCAGGCGCAGGGTGTTGGTGGCGCCGACCGCTATCACGTTCGGGTCGGTGGCCGGCGAGGAGACCGTGCCGGACACGCCGCTGTCGCCGGAGGACACCACCACCGTCACGCCGGCCGCCACGGCGGCGTCGTTGGCCGCGTAGAAGACCGAGTACCGGCCGGGCTGCTGGCGGAAGCCGTACGACTCGGAGATGACGTCGGCGTGCTCCTGCACGACCGCGTTGTCGATGCCGGCGACGATCTGCGACTCGGACTCGGGCTGCGCCTGACCGGCGGAGCTGGGCGGGGTGTCGATCAGTGAGGTGTCGACCAGCGAGGCGTCCGGAGCGACACCCTTGATCCGGAACGTGCAGCCGGCCGGCAGGCCGGACAGCGGCAGCTCGGTGGCGAAGTCGTAGGTCACCAGGCCCTGCCCGGCGATGGACGACGCGTCACCGTAGTACTCGCCGTCGCTGGCGTCCCGGGTGTAGTCCGGCGCGTCCAGCACCACGTGCGAACCGTCGGCCCGCACGAAGTTCGGGTTGCCGGCCAGCGCGTTGATGCCGTCGTTGGCGACGATGACGCCCTTGCCGGTGGCGACCAGGGAGGCCTGCTGCTTGTCGCCCTTCACGTCGGTCTCCGTGTGGGTGACCGCCAGCGCCTCGGGCTCCAGCAGCGGCTTGGACGGATCGGTCGGGCACACCTTCGGGTTCAGCTTCGCCGCCGAGGACTGCGGTGCGCTGGCCGCGGGCGCCACCAGGATCTGGTCGTCCGGGACCACCTGACTGACGGCGGGGTTGCTCCGCAGCCGGTCGACCTCGCTCGCGGTCAGGTGCGCGGCGACCGCGTTCACGCTGACCAGCTGCGTGACGTCGGTACCGCCGTTGGCCTTGATGTCCGACACGATGGACTGCTGGTCGGCGCGGGTGGTCGCGGTGCGCTGCGCGCCCGAAGTCTTCAACGGAAGGTTGGCGTGCTGGTCCTTGAGCACCACGATGACCGCGCCGCCGGAGGCGGCGCCGTTGACGGCGGGGGCCATCGGGCTGGGTTGCGCCGCGGCGGGTGCCACGAGGCCCAGCACCGGCAACGCCGCCCCCAGCGTCACTGACGTGATTACGGTAGCTAAACGAGGTCTGCGCACCTGTCCCTACTTTCGTTGTGTCGTGCGGCAACTGGTCGGGTTGGTGGGGACACCATGAATGGACCGTCGGCGGCCGGACACCGCGTTCGGTCAACGCCAGATGGGATGAGATGAGTGGGGAAAGGGTATTGGGAAGGGTCTCTCGCGACCCCTGCCCATCACGCCCTGCCCGTCGCGCTACGTCCTCGACGGGCCTTTCCCGAACGACCCGCCGCGCGAGGTGTACGTCGCGTTACCGATGTGACAAAGCATCTGCCTACCCCGTCCCCGGACACCGCCAGACGAGCCCGCGCGATGACACTAGATAGATCATCGCGCTGAGACATCAACGTACGCCTACCCGTCAGGCGTGGCAACACCCGTACGCCGAAGAGGAATCCATCAATAAGATCCTCACGGTACCTGGGTCACTGCGACGCTTATCCGCATTGACTGCGTTTTGCCGTGAGCCCCGAGAATAGAAATACCAGCCGTTGTCCCGTGCGATTCGACAGCTGTAGGGAATCGAAAGGCGGCGGCCACTACACCGGATGCCTTACGCCGCTGGCGAAACGATTTCCTCGGCCGCTCACGGCCTGGGTATGGTGCCCGTGTCGAACGTTAACGTCGCCGTGGTGGGGAGGGACGGCAATGCCGGATCCGGCCGTGATCGGCCTGGGGTCGCGCGAGCGGCGGCCCAGGCCCCTGCTGCGCACCGTCCTGGGTGACGTGCTGCGCCGCGCCCGCCGCGAGCAGGGGCGCACCCTGGCCGACGTGGCCGGGGCGGCGAAGGTCTCCACGCCCTACCTGTCCGAGCTGGAGCGCGGGCGCAAGGAGGCGTCCTCCGAGGTGCTCGCCGCGGTCTGCGACGCGCTGCGCATCGAGCTGTCCGACGTGCTGACCGAGGTCGGGCGCGACCTGGTCGACGCCCGCTCCCGCCGGGCCCCGGTGGTGGATCTGCGCTCCCGCCGGGCCCCGGCCCCGGTGGTGGACCTGCGCCCCAGTCGTCACGCGCCGGCGCGACCGGGCCCGGCCGGCGACGTCAGGTGCCTGCTGGCCGCCTGAGGCGGGGCTATCCGGCCGTGAGGCGCGGCCCGGCCGCGCGGGTGATCGGTGACGGCGGCCCGCCCGCCGCGGCGATCGGTGGCCAGGGCCGGCCGGCCGCGCGGTCAGCGATCGCCGGGCCACCTCACCGGATTCATCGCGCGAGACGTGATGACCCGGTCCGCGAGGCCGTAGCCCACGGCCTCCTGGGCGCCGAACGTCAGGTTGCGGTCGGTGTCCTGCCTGATCTTCTCGGTCGGATGGCCGGTGTGCCGGCTGAGAATCTCATCGATCTCGGCCCGCACCTTGGCCAGTTCCTTCGCCTGGATGGCCAGGTCGGGCAGGGTTCCCCGGGCCTGGCTCGACGGTTGGTGCAACAGCACCTTCGCGTGCCGCAGCACCGACCGCCTCCCCGGCGCCCCGGCGGCGAGCAGTACCGCCGCGGCCGACGACGCCTGACCAACGCAGAAGGTGGCGATGTCGGGCCGGATGAACTGCATGGTGTCGTAGACCGCCGTCAGGGCGCTGAAGGATCCGCCCGGCGAGTTGATGTAAAGCTTGATCTCAAGGTCGGTGCTGACCGACTCCAGGTGCAGCAGCTGGGCTATCACCACGTTGGCGACGCCGTCGTCCAGCTCGGTACCGAGGAAGACAATGCGCTCGGCGAGCATCTGCGAGTAGATGTCGAAGGCGCGTTCGCCGGTCGGGGTCCGCTCGACGACGGTGGGAATCGTGTACTGGCTCATGGTCACAGTCCGATCCGCCGGTGACCGGACGCGGGGCGCACGTCATCGAGGCGCTCCACGATGTGGTCGACGATGCCGTACTCGCGGGCCTCCTCGGCGCTGAACCAGCGGTCACGCAGGCTGTCGCTTTCGATCGTCTGGGCGGGCTGCCCGGTGTGTTCCGAGATCAGCCTGGTCAACGTCGCCCCGACCCGCTCCAGCTGCCCGGCGTAGATCTCGACGTCGGCCGCGGTACCGCCGAAGCCGGCCGAACCCTGGTGCATCAGGATCTGCGCGTGCGGCAGGCTGAACCGCTTGCCGGCGGTCCCCGCGCACAGCAGGAACTGACCCATGCTGCCGGCGAGCCCCACCGCCAACGTGCTGACGTCGTTGGGAATCAGCCGCATCGTGTCGTAGATGGCCAATCCCGCGCTGACCGAGCCGCCGGGTGAATTGATGTAAAGACTGATGTCGGCGCGCGGATCGTCGGCCGACAGCAACAACAGCTGCGCGCAGATCCGGTTGGCGATCGGGTCGTCGACCTCGGCCCCGAGCACGATGATGCGTTGGTGCAGGAGCCGGTCGGCCAACCGGTCGTCGAGCGTACCGGCGGTGCCTGAGTGTTCAGCGACGGCCATTCTCATGAGTTCTCCTGTCTGAAGAAGCGATGCCGGAGATTCCGGTCGCACCACCGATGATGGGTTCGCCGCCGGCCGCCGGCCAAGGCAATCTGCTGGCAGCAGACGAACCGCGTCCCCGGCGACGCGGGCCGGCCGGGACCGTCCGGCACGCGCGGTCCGACCGAAGCCGGCACCGGTGCGCGCCCACGGCGGCACGGCGACGCGGCGGAACGGCGGCGCGGCGGCACCGCGGCACCGCGACACCGCGACACGGCGGCACGGCGACACCGCGGCACCGCGGCACCGCCGCCCGGCGGGCCGGTCGCCGGGCGGCCAGGTGAGCCCGGTGAGGCGGCCATCACAGCGGGCCGGCCGGGGCGGTGCCGGCCGTTAGCATCGGTCGCGTGGATCTTTTCGGGGTGATCAGTCCGGACCGGCCGCTGCTCGTGCTGGCGGTCGCCGAGGAGGCCGCGTACCTCGACAAGAGCCTGCCGGTGCTGCTGACCGGCATCGGCAAGGTCAACGCCGCGTCGGCGCTGACCGCTGTCCTCGCTCGCGACGACCGGCCCGCCCAGGTGATCAACCTTGGTACGGCCGGGGCGGTGCGACCGGGCTGGTACGGCACCCTCGAGGCGAGCCGGGTCATCCAGCACGATCTGGACACGGAATTCCTGCACACCCTGACCGGGCAGACCTACGGCGCGCCGCTGACCCTGGCGGGTACCGGTCCGGTCCTGGCCACCGGCGACGTCTTTGTCGCCGACGAGGCGGCGCGGGCACGCATCGCGCAGCGGGCGCAACTGGTCGACATGGAGGGGTACGCGCTGGCGTCGGTGGCGACCGAGGCGGGCGTCCCGATCCGCCTGATCAAGCACGTCAGCGACGACGCGGGCGACGGCGCGGCGCGCACCTGGCGGGAGTCGGTGGACGACTGCGCCCGCGCGCTCGCCGACTGGGTCGCCGCGAACCTGAGCTGACCCCCAGCGAATCCCAGCCGGTCGAGTGAATCCGAGCTGACTCCGGCCAATCCGAGCTGACTCCAGTGGATCAGGGCCGGCCCCGGCGAATCCGGGCCGGTGTCGGCGAGTCTGAGTCGACCCCGGTCAATCCGAGCTGACCCGGCGGGGCAGCGGCGGGGGCCCGGCTGCGGCATCCTGACGCGGTGCGTCGTTGAGCGGTGCGTCGTTGAGCGGTGCGTCGTTGGGCGGTGCGTCGTCGAGCGGTATGTCGTCGAGTGGGGGAGGGTCCGTGCGCGCGGTGGTGGTGAGCGACCTGGGCGGCCCGGAGGTGCTGCGGGTCGTTGAGCAGCCCGACCCGGTGCCCGGGTCGGGACAGGTGCTGGTGCGGGTGCGCGCGACCACGGTGAACCCGGCCGACCTCGCCGCCCGCACCGGGAGCCTGCCCGGTCCGCCCGACCAGTTGCCCGTGGTGCCCGGCTGGGACATCGCCGGTGAGGTGGTCGCGGTCGGCGGGCCGGACACCGGGTACCGCCCAGGGCAGCGGGTGGCCGGGCTCATCCCGTGGTTCATCACCCGAGGCCGGCCGGGCGGGTACGCCGAACTCGTGGCGGCCGACCCGGCCTGGCTGGCGCCGATCCCCGACGGTCTCGACGAGGTGGCCGCCGCCACGGTACCGCTCAATGGCCTCACCGCCCGCCAGGCGCTGGACATTCTGGCGCTGGCCGAGCCCACCACCCTGCTCGTGACCGGCGCCAGCGGCGGGGTCGGCGGGTTCGGTGCGCAGCTGGCCGCGGGCGCCGGGCACCGGGTGCTGGGCGTCGCCGGCACGGGCGGCGAGGAGTGGGTGCGCGGCGCGGCCGCGGGCGTGGTGCTGGCGCGCGACGCCGACCTCGCGGCGACCGGCCCGATCCCGGCGGTGCTGGACGCCGTCCCGCTCGGCCCGCGGGCCGCCGCGGCGGTGGCGGACGGCGGCACGGTGGTGACCACCCGGCCCACCGCGCCGGTGGACGCGGCGCGCGGGGTCAGGCAGGAGGTGGTCCTGGTGCGGCCGGACCCGGTGGCGCTGGCCGCCCTGCTGCGCGACGTGGCCGAGGGCCGGCTGCGCACCCGGGTGGCGGCCACCCTGCCGCTGGCCGAGGCCGCCGAGGCGCACCGCCGGGTCGAGGCCGGCGCCGTGCCCGGCAAGCTCGTGCTGGTGCCGTAGCCGACGGCGGAAGGCTCAGAGTCCGGCCGGGAAGGCGAATGAGGACGGCACGTTCTGCTGCTGCGCGGCCGTCCCGTAGACCACCGCCACCTCGTCGTGCGCGTGCAGCACGATCGCCGCCGGGTCGCCGGTCACCGGCTTGCCGTTGACGTACGCCCGCAGTTGGTGGGTGGTGTCGGCGCCCAGGTTGCCGATGTGGTCGGCCGACAGGGACACCTGCCACTCGGTGAAGAACTGGCCCAGGCTGAACTGGGCCTGGGTCGGCGACTCGATGTGGATGACACCGGTGGTGTCGTGCGTGTGCAGCGGGCTGATCTGCTGGTCGGCGTTGTCGATGCCGATTTCGGCCGGCACGGTGACCGGCGCTCCGTTGACGATGACGTCCAGGTGCGCGTGGATGTGCAGGGTCGTCCCCTCCGCACCCAGCATCGGCAGCCCGGCCTCGTGGACCGCCGCCGGAACGTTGGCCGGCACCGCCCAGGGCGGCGAGGTGTCGCGACCGCTGGCCGTGGTGGCGGGGGTGGCCGGGATGGCGGTGGTGGCCGGCTTGCCGCCGCCCCCGCCGAGCGCGAGCACGCCGACCACGATCAGCGCTATCACCGCCGCGGCGATCCCGCCGCCGATGCCGAATTTGGTCATCCGGCCGCGGCGGCGTGCCCGTTCGGTGGCCTGCCTGGCGGCCGCGATCCGGGCCTGCCGGTCCGCCCCCCTGGCGCGCCGAGCTGCGCCGCCGGAAGGTCCGGCCCCGTTGGAATTTCTGTCCCCGTTGGGCATCCCGCCCCCGTTGGGCTTCTTTGTCGCCATTGCTGGCCCCCGCGATTCGCCTAGTTCTCCCGCGGCGATCAACGCTAGCTCGCCCGGCGGCCAATCGTCAGATATCCATCCAGCTCCCGCCAATCACCCTCCACTCGTGGCGATGGAGGTCCATGCGAGACTCTTCCGATGATCAATGCGCTGGTGCTCGCCGAGGGTGGAGTGACCGGGATCGCGTGGGAACTGGGCGTCCTGCGGGGCATCGCCGACGCCGACCCGGATCTGGCTGATCGAGTCCTCGCCGCAGACCTCGTGGTGGGCACCTCGGCCGGAGCGTCGGTCGCCGCGCAGGTCACCAGCGGCGTCGCACTCGAGGAGCTGTACGCGGCCCAGCTGTGCCCGGAGTCCGCCGAACTCGAGCCCGACTTCGACAAGGACAAGCGCTTCGCCGAACTCAGTGCGGCGGTGGACGGCGCATCGGGGCCGGAAGAGGGCGGTCGCCGCATCGGTGCGCTCGCGCTGGCCGCGAAGACCGTGGACCCGGCCGTCCGGCTCGCCGCGGTCGACGCGAGGCTGCCCGTCAAGCGGTGGCCGGACCGGAGGGTCCTGGTGTCCGCGGTTGACGCCGAGACCGGCGAATTGGCGGTCTTTACCCGTGAATCCGGGGTCACCCTGCTCGACGCCGTGGCCGCCAGCGCCGCGGTGCCCTGGATCTGGCCGCCCGTCGCGATCGACGGTCGCCACTACATCGACGGCGGCACCCGGTCGATGGCCAACGCCGACCTGGCCGCCGGTGCCGAGCGCGTGCTGGTCATCCGGCCCGTGCTGGAGGGTACTCCTCAGCTGTGGGGCAGCCTCGACGCCGAACTGGCCACCCTGGGCCGGGTCGACGCGCACGTCATCAACGCCGACCAGGCATCCATCGACGCGTTCGGCAGCAACCTGCTCTCGCCGGCGGCCCGGGCAGCCGCGGCCCGCGCCGGTCGCGCGGTGGGAGCGGCCTCCGCCGTCGCCGTCAAGGCGCTCTGGAACTGACACCGCGGCGGCGGACCTAGGGACGTGACGCCGCGGCGAACCGCGCTGGGGACCTGCCGCCGCGGCGACCGCGGTGTGGAACTGACGCCGCTGGCCGGCTGGTACCGTCACGGCTCACGTGGCGGCGCCGTTGAGGGAGGACCCGTGGGCCGGTGGGGTGTCGGTAACTTCGACGAGGACACTGCGGCCGATCACGTGTCGGGCATCGTGGCGCGGCTGGTCGGCGAGGTCGAGCGGGCCATGGCCGGCGATCCCGAGGAGCTCGAGCCCGACGAGTACTGGGGGGTCGCGGTGCCCTGCGACCTCGAACTGCTGTGCCTGCTGGCGGAGCAGCGGATCGTCGGAGTGCAGTTGCCGGCCGCCGACACCGTGCGCTCGTGGAAGCGGGCGTACCTCGCGGTTTGGGACGGCAGCATCGACGAACTCGACCCGGGTCCGGAGTTCGAGGCGGGGCGGCAGTTCGAGGCGGGGCGGCGGGCCGTGCTCGTCGCGACCTTCGACCGGCTGATCGGGTTGGCGGCGCGTGACCAGGCATGATCGTCTGCCGTAACGTCCCGGCGTAACTACCGCCATCGGCGCGTCATCCGTTGGTCGTCACCGCGCCGATTCGAATCAATTTATTGATCTCAAAATTTCGTGTTATGACCAAGCTGAACCGCCGAACCTTTGTCCTCGGGGGTCTCGGGGCTGCCGGCGCGGGCGCGCTCTCCGCCGGAACCTTCGCGACGGCCGCCGCGGCGGCCGTGACACCCTACCCATTCACGCTCGGGGTGGCCTCGGGCGATCCCGACTCGTCCAGCGTCGTGCTATGGACCCGGCTGGCACCGAATCCCACCAACGCCGACGGGCAGGGTGGCATGCCCAACGCGAACGTGGCCGTCGACTGGCAGGTCAGCGCCGACACCACGTTCGCCACGCTCGTCGCCTCGGGTACGGTCACCGCGCAGTACGCCAGCGCGCACTCCGTACACGTGATCGCCGGCGGCTTGGCTCCCGACTCCGACTACTACTACCGGTTCCGGGCGCAGGGCTACATCTCCGCGGTCGGCCGCACCCGCACCGCCCCGGCCGCCGGTACGGTCGGGCGGAACCTGCTGATGGCGTTCACCTCGTGCGCGCACTACGAGTCCGGCTACTACACCGCCTACCGGCGGATGGCCGACGACAACCCCGACCTGATCCTGCAGCTCGGCGACTACATCTACGAGGACGCCGCCACCGCCGGCTCGGTACGCCAGCACCTCGGGGCCGAGTGCGTGTCGCTGGCCGACTACCGCCGGCGCTACGCGCAGTACAAGTCCGACCCGGATCTGCAGGCGGCGCATGCCATCGCGCCGTGGATAGTGGTGCCCGACGACCACGAGGTGGAGAACAACTACGCCAACATGGTGCGCGCCGACAGCAGCCCGGCCCTGACGGCCGCGCAGTGGACGGCCCGGCGCACCGCCGCGTACCAGGCATACTACGAGAACATGCCGCTGCGGCCGCTGTCGATCCCGAGCGGCATCAGCATCCAGCTCTACCGGCGGCTGCCCTGGGGCAAGCTGGCCACCTTCCACATGCTCGACACCCGCCAGTTCCGCGACGACCAGTCGTGCGGCGACGGCTCGAAGGTGTGCGCCGACGCGGACCTGCCGACCCGTACCATCACCGGCGCCACCCAGGAGGCGTGGCTGCTCGACGGGCTCGGGCAGCACCTGGCCACCTGGGACATCATCGGGCAGCAGGTGTTCTTCGCCCGCGAGTTCACCGCCGCCGGGGCGGGCAACATGGACGCCTGGGACGGGTACCGTGCCTCCCGCTCCCGGATCCAGCAGGGCTGGGTCGACCGGGCGGTACGCAACCCCGTGGTGCTCTCCGGCGACGTGCACCGCTCGTACGCGAACAACCTGCTGGCCGACTACGCCAACCCGGCGTCGGCGGTCATCGGCACCGAACTCGTCGCCACCTCGATCAGCTCGGACGGCGACGGCAGCGGCTCGACGACGATCCCCAATGCCGCCACCAACCCGCACGTCAAGTTCTACTCCGACCGCCGCGGCTACGTGCGCGCCACCGTCACCCCCACCCACCTCGCCGTCGACTTCCGCAGCGTGGCCAAGGTGAGCGAGCACGGCGCCGCGGCGACCACCACCCGTTCGTTCGTCATCGAAGACGGCCAGCCCGGGCTCGTCAATGCCTGAGAGGCGCGCAATGCCTGAGGGACTCGCAATGTCTGAGAGCCGTAATGTCTGAGGGACTCGCAATGTCTGAGGGGAACCGTATGCGCGCGCACGCACCGGTCAGGACCGTCGCCGTCTCCGCACTGGCGGCATCGGCGGTCGCGGCGGCTCTGCTGGTGCCCGCCGCCCCCGCGCAGGCCGCGGGCGTGACCACGTGGCTGGTCGGTAACAGCGTTTCGACCGGGGAGCAGAGCCTGCCGGCCGTCGCCGCCAACCGTAACGGTGACGTGGCCGTCACGTGGCAGGACGACCGCACCGCCACCACCCCCACAGACACCACCCACTCCGACATCTACCTGCGGCTGTTCCACAATGGAGTGTCCAGCTACGAGATCAAGCTTTCCGCGGGTGGCACCGCGGGTACCAACTGGCGGCACATCACCCCGGACGTGGGGCTGGACGACCGCGGTGACGCCGTGGTGGTCTGGGCCGACGACCCGGACGGCAACGGCTTCTACAACGTCGCCTACCGGGTCGTCTCACCGGCCGGAAAGGTCCTCGGCTCCGGCCACGCCAACGGCAACTCCGACGGCCAGCAGATCAACCCGAAGGTGGCCGTCGACCCGGACGGGGCGCCGGACAGCACCACCGCGGTGGCCTTCACCGCGGTCTGGGAGGACATCCAGGGCAGCGCGGCGGCCACGGTGAAGGCAGCCGGATACACCGGTACGGCGACCAAAGCGTACGAGGTGACGGTGAACGCCGCCGGCGGATCGCAGCACCGGCCGGACGTGGCCGTGGACGCCTCCGGTAACGCGACGGTGGTGTGGGACGAGGACACCGACGGCAACGGCTTCTACAACGTCGGCCTGACCCGCCTGGCCAAGGCGAACGGGGCGGTGATCCTGTCCCGGCGCTCGGCCAACACCATCACCGACGGGCAGCAGGAGCACCCGTCCGTCGCGGCCAACTTCAACGGCGACTTCGTCGTGTCCTGGGAGTCCGACCACACCGGTACCACCGGGGTGTGGGCCCGTTCGTTCGGCGCGGACGGCACCGGCCTGTCGCCGGAGGTGCAGGTCTCGACCGGCACCGGCGCCGGCTCGCCCTCGGTCGGCATCGACGACCAGAGCGACGCGGTGGTCGGCTGGTCGGTGGCCGGCACCGACCCGGCGGTGTGGGCCCGCGGCCTCAACCCGGACGGCACCACCGCCGGCCGGCTGCCGAGCCAGTCGTCCAGCCAGGTGACGACCGGGCGGCAGGACGGTATGGCGGTGGCGGTGTCCCCGTTCGGTCAGCTGGCCGTCTCGTACACGGACGACCACGACGGCAACGGCTGGGACCAGATTATGCTGGGCCTGGGCGGCAGCGACTCCGACTGGTGAGGATCGCGCCGGCGCCCGGGGTCGGTACCCCGGGCGCCGGCCGGTGCCTGTCAGCGGGCCACGCCTGTCAACGGCCATGCCGGGTGTCCGTCAGCAGCCAGAGGCGGTCAGCAGCCACAGCCCCATCAGCAGCCACAGCCCGTCGTCGCGACGAGCGTGCCGTCCCGGCGGGCCCACGGCGGCGGGAGTTGGCGCCGCTCGCCGGTCAGGTACGACACCGGTGACGGCCACTGGGTCGGCGGGTTCTTCGCCACCTGTTTCGCCGGGTCGCAGGGCCCGATCGCGCCGCTGGGGCAGATCGTCTTGTCGTTCGTGATCGACTGGGGCAGTATCGTTGCCTCGTAACTGACCTCGATCTGCTGCCGCTGGCCGCGGATGGTCAGCGTGACCGGCAGCTTGCCCGGCTGGGTGGCCACCGCCGCCTCGCGTAGGTTGGCCCCGGCCAGCGTGCAGTCGGTGAAGTCGGCGCCGTGCAGGCAGGCGTGGTTGAATGCCGCGTCGGAGCCGTCGAGCGGGCGCGGCTGCGAGCCCTTGAACCTGCAGTTGACCAGGCAGGCTCCGACGAAGGTGACCGACTGCATCTTCAGGTCCCGGATGTTGGAGAAGTCCATGCCGGCCAGGTAGGCGTTGGTGAAGTTGGCCAGCGTCAGCGTGGCGTTGGTGACGGTCGCGCTCAGCCCGAACAGGTACGCGCCGATGAAGTGCACGCCCCTCAGGTGGGCGTTGCTGAAATTGGCGTTGAGCAGCATGGCGCCGGAGAGGTTGGCCGCGTGCTGGAGGTCGTCGGTGACCTCCAGCCAGGCGTCGCCGAGGTCGGCGTTGGACAGGTCCGCCTCGACCAGGTTGGCCCCGGACAGCACGGCCTGATGCAGGTCGGCCTTGCGCAGGTTGGCGCCGTGCAGGTTGGCGTTCGGCCACTTCATCCGGCGGCCGACCAGCTCGGGCAGCTGTACCGCGCCGTTCTGGTCGCGCGGAAGGTCGAGGATCGTCGCCCCAGTCAGGTCCACATTGGACCAGTTCATGCCGAGGCAGCCGATCGAAGCGGTGGCGTTGCGCAGCAACACTCGTTCGCCGGTCATGTCGCTGGAAAGCGGGCTGGGAAAAGAGACGCTGGTGACCGTGGTGCCGCTGAAGTCGGCGCCGGCGAGGCGGGTCTTCTGGTTCGTCGACAGGTCGCGCAGGTCGGTGTTGTTCAGGGCGGCGCCGGTGAACACCGCGGCGGTCAGATCGGCGCCGCGCAGGTCGGTGTTGTTCAGGGCGGCCCCGGTGAACACCGCGCCGGTCAGGTTGGCACCGCGAAGTTCGGTGTTGTCCATGGCGGCCCCGGTGAACACCGCGCCGCTCAGATCGGCGCTGCTGAGGTTCGCACCGCGCAGGATCGCACCGCCGAACCGGGCCCGGGAGGCGTTGACACCGGACAGGTCGGCGCCGGACAGGTCGATGCGGGCGTCGCCCACCGGCCCGAAGTCGACGCCGGCACAGCCGCCGGCCCTGATCTGCGGTACGCCCGGCGTGACCTGCTCCAGCGTGAACGGTCTGTACCAGTACCGGGTGTTGGCGCAGGTCCACTCGCAGCGGCACTCGGCACCCAGACCGCTCGCTTCGATGATGGTGTACCAGCCGCCGTACGCCTGGGTGATCAGCTGTAGCCGCTTACCGGGGATGTCCAGGTAGTCCTTGGTGAACCGGGTGCCGCCCGAGGGGTCGGTGTCGGCCTGGAGCACCGTCATCATCCACTCCTCCCAGGCCTCACCGATCCAGAAGTTCACCCACCCCCCGTTGGACGATTGGAGGGACAGCCAGCCGCCGCCGACGTCGTAGATGAGGAAACGCCCGGCCAGGCCCGGATCTCGATCGGTCAGGTGCAGCCGGTTCCAGAAGGGCGGGTTGTACGGGTCCTGCTTGGTCACGTAGAACCATTTCGATCCGGATCGCAGGACGAACGTGCCGAGATACTCCATGGTCGAGCCTCCGTACGCGGGTAGGTGCCGGAGGCCGGTACGGGGGTGACCGGCCTCCGGCGGGGAGAAAAGCTCAGTGCCGCACGGCCGGCGGCCGAGGCAGCCACATGCTCACCGACGGTTCGGGCCGGGCGTCCGGGCCGAGAATGACCTCGTAGTTGAGCGTGTACAGGGAGCGCAGCTCATCCACCGCGATCTTCGCGGCGACCATTCCCGTGGTGCGGAACAGCCAGCCGCCGTCGGGCTCGTAGACGTCCAGGAAGTAGGTGGACGCTTCGCTGCCGTCGCCGGAATGGCCCAGCACGTAGATGTAGCCCTTGGGCTCGACCGCCAGGTCCAGGTAGTGGTCGCCCTCGGGGTCGCGCAGCGGCATCCAGACCTGGGGCGCGTCGGCCGGGCCGAAGCAGCTGACCGGCGTGCCGTCCACCGCGAACGCCTGGATCCGGTTGTTGCCGGTCTCCAGCACGAGCACCCGACCGTCCATCGTGCACCCCAGTGCGCGCGGCCCGTTCATCAGCCCGTCGCGGAACCCGACGCCCGAGCTCATCGTGGCGAACGGCGCGTGCGGGTCGTCGACCGGCCCGTCCGGCAGCTGCAGAATCTCCATTTTGGACGCCGCGTAGTTGATGCCGACGATGTACCCCTTGGGGTGTACCACGTACCGGTCGTTGTGCAGGGTGAACCGTCCCCAGCTGGGGCCGGTACCCGTGGGCAGCTCGGGTGGGCCACCGGCCGAGGACAGCGACACCATGCGCAGGTGGTTGCCGCCGGCCGGGTTGCGCACCGGATCGAACGTGCCCGCGCCGGGGTCGACGACGAAGTTGCGCCCGGTGCCGTCGTCCGGGCTGATCAGCTCGTACACCGCGCCGGCCGGTGCGCCGAAGGTCTGCTTGGTCACCGCGTACTTGCGGTCGGGCTTGTCCAGCACCGACAGGTTGCGCACGGTGTAGCGGGCCTCGCCGCCGGGCGCGTCCGGAAGACCGCGCGCCTGGTAGACGGTGGCGAGCTGGGCGGGGCGCTGGGCCAGGGTCAGTTCGCTCCAGTTGATGACCTGCTTGCCCTGATCCACCCAGCGCTGCCGGGTGGCCGGGGTGTCCGTGGGCGCGGCGGAGGCCACCCACCGGTGCGTGTTGTCCACGCAGGCGAGCTTCTGCAGGTGCCGGTACCCGGACTGGGCCGACAGCGGGACCTCGTTGGTGTCGATGGTCACGTCGGGTACCGTGACCCGCCCGGCCACCGCCCGGACCCAGCCGCTCTGCCCCTGGCCGGCCTGCCACCCCTCGGGCGTGTAGAACATGGCCATGACCTTCAGCCGGCCCGCCGCCGGGCACGCGTACAGGGTCACCTCGATCGGCTCGCTGCGCACTGTCGGCGGCAGCTTCGTCGTGCAGACGCCGAACGTCGCGTCGTTGTCGTAGAGCACCATCAGGCGCCACTGGCCACCGGCCGAGGCGGGCGGGAACTGGTGGGTACGCGGGTCGGGCCGCAGCGTGACCGCCAGGTCCACGGTCCGGGACACCCGGGTGCGGTACACGAACGGGGACTGCAGCACGTCGATGGTGGTCTGCAGCAGCTGCGCGGCGGTGACCACGCCGTTGAAGATCTGGAAGGCGAGGTTGACGCCGGGTATGGCGCGGGCCGCCGTCCCGGCGGCGAACTTCATCGCGATGAACTTGTTCAGCCCGGTCTTGAGCAGCAGCGGCCCGAGTGACTTGCCCAGGGCCAGCAGCGCGGGCTGGACGTCGCCGCGCACCGCGATGTCGGTGGCCACGCCCGCGGTGACCAGGAACCCGGCGATCGCGCACACGCCGAACAGCAGATCCTTGTCGGCGAGCAGGGCCTGCACCGGCCGGGAGTCTGTGATCGCCTGGCCGGCGACCAGCAGGATGACCGGCAGGGCCAGTTCGCAGACCACGGTGGTGGCGATGCCGATGCCGCAGACCGCGGGATCGTAGGTGCCGGTGCCCAGGCCGCCGTAGAGCAGCCGGATCTCGCTGGCGTCGTCGGGTACCGGGATGCGCACGGTGGTCGGTCGCGCCGGCAGCTTCACCCCGAACAGGGTGTCCACCGGCGGGATCAGGTCGAGGTACTTCTTCGTCGGGTCGGGCTGGAAGATCCCCCGGATCGCCTCGGGCAGCTGCTCGTCCCAGTTGGCGGGCGTCAACACCCGGCCGTCGGCGCCGGCGAACTGCACGTGCAGGCTCAGGTGGCGCAGCCAGTGGTTGGTGCACTCGATGGTGACGGTGGCGTACCCGGCCGAGCTGACCACCGGGATGGAGAACAGGTCGGTGTCGCTCGCGTCGCAGAAGCTGGCCGCCACCCACTCGGCCCGCAGCCAGTCACCGCGCAGGGTCAGCTGGTACGCCAGCGTGTCGCGCAGCGCGTTGAGGGTCAGCGTGGCCCGGCTGGAACCGCCGATCGGCCGGAGGTCGGCGGTGAACGGGACGGTCTCGTCCGAGGGGCTCGGGGCGCCCGGCACCAGCTGGATCCGCACGCCGTCGGGGTGCGTCGCCGAGATCACCTTCAGGTACACCTCGCCGGCCAGCAGCTTGCTTGCGTAAGGCCAGTCGCCGCTGTCGGAGGAGGGCTGCGCCCAGGCGCCGCTCGCCGACCAGGAGGCGGTGGTCGGCGCCGGCTCGTAGCTCACCCTGGGGTTGATGCTCAGCCCATTGGTCGAGGACAGGTTGTCGACCGTCCAGGCGACCTCGTCCGCACCGGCCGCCCGATCGTCCACCGAACGCTGCGCGTCCCGCCCGGTGGGCCGCCGCGGCAGGTCGATGCGCACCTGGCCGGAGGCGTCCGCGACCCGCTGGTCCTCGCCGTCGACCCGGGCGTTGTAGTCGTTCGTGGTCACCGCGTGCTGGACGGTCCAGTGGCTGCCCTTGAGCGCGGAGTCGTCCATGATGCGCCGGATCGCCCACTGCAGCGGGCCGGCCAGCGCCCGGTCCACGTCCGGGTGGATCTGCGGGGTCCACAGTAGATTGCCGTGCTCGTCGTGCATCTGGTGACCGTCCTGGTCGAGCACCGGCTCCGGGTGGGTCCAGTCGTTGCCCAGCAGGAAGATGGTCACCGCTATGTCGGACAGCCCCGGGTTGTTTTCGCAGTACTGCTGGATCAGGTAGGCGGCGCCGTGCTCCGCCGTGCTGAGGTTGAGGATCTCCCGGTGGTGGAACAGCAGCGCGACCGCCGCGTCGGACGCGTCCCGGTACGAGTCGATGTCCTTCGGGTACGGCGCCGGGTCCTCACCGGTGAGCGCCCGGTACCGCTCGGGGGTCACGTCCAGCCGGGCCAGCTTCGGGTGCATCACCGGATCGCCGGGTACCCGACGGGCGGCGCGCCGCTCCTGCTCGTGCCGGTAGGCGTGCCTGGGCACGTGGATGCCCAGCATGGCCAGGCGCTCGGGCTGGTCGTCCCGCGGCCGGGTGGTCACCTGCAGCAGCGCCACCGCGTCGGAGGGCAGCTCGGTGTCCGCGTAGTGGGTGAGCCGGTGGTCCGGTACCGCCGCGAGAAACCCGAGTTCCCGTCGGGCGTCCCGGCGCGACTCGGCGCTGTGCGCGTGGACCTGGTAGGTGCGCAGGGCGGCCTGCAGCTGGTAGTCGTCGTCGGCGGGCAGGTGGGACAGGTCAAAGTGGAGCGTCCGGCGCTCAGTCGGACGCGTGGTCCGGTGAGTGCCCGGCATCGTCTGCTCGGCTGGCATCGCGGTGTCCTTCCTCGGGGAGGCGGTGCGGATGCAAGCAAGACGGCCCACTGCCCCCGATCCGGACGTCGGGAATCCGACCCACGCGCTCTCCCGATGGGCGCGGCGCTGTCCCGTCGGGCGCGGCGCTGGCGGTCAGGGCGGCGCTGGCGGTCAGGGCGGCGCTGGCGGTCAGGGCGGCGCTGGCGGTCAGGCGGCGCCGGCGGTCAGGCGGCGTCGGCGGTCAGGGCGGCGTCGGCCCGGCGAGGACCGCGCCGGCCGGTCACCCCTCGGTGGACCGGCCGGCCGGCTGGGGCGCGGGCGTGACGTCGAAGTTGCGGTTGAACACGTCGTCCGGGTCGTACTGCGCCTTGATGGCGCGCAGCCGGCTCAGCACGGGCTCCGGGAAGGCGTCGTGCAGCCGGGCCGGGTCGGTGTCGGTCTCGAAGCTGAGGTACAGGCCGTTGAGGTGCGGGTACAGCAGCGCCCACTGCTGGTTGAGCCGGGGCGCCTGGGACGGTGCGGAGGCGGCCAGCACCGAGAAGTTCTGCGTCCGGTGTGACCACGCCATCGCGTCGGCGGGGACGTCACCGACCGCGCCGCCCAGCGATCGGAGCTGCGTCATCAGGACATCTCCGGACTTGATCATGTTCGCCATCACCTCGGCCGACGCCGGAGTGATGTGCTCCAGCAGGCCGCTGCGCGTGTCCGACAACCCCTGCCCGTGGTGGGCGCCGTTCGCCGGCGCGACGGTGAGGTGGTACGGGACGAGCTGCGCCTGCTGCTGCACCACCGGCCCGACCTCGAGGAACGGGGTGAGCGCCGCCTCGGCCGCGGGTACGTCGTCACCGGCGTAGATGAGGGTGACCGCCGCCTGCGGCGTGCCCCCGCGGCGGCCGGGGAACAGCGACAGGAAGCTGCTGAGTTCCCGTGGCGCGGACTCCACCAGTCGACCCCAGGTGGTCAGCAGGTTGGCCGTATCGGTGGCGTCCACCACCAGGTTGGCGAACGCGACGTCGCCCAGCTCGTACGCCTCCAGCTCGAACGCGGTGACGACGCCGAAGTTGCCGCCGGCGCCCCGGATGGCCCAGAACAGCTCGGGGTAGTGGTCGGCGTCGACCCGCAGCAGCCGGCCGTCGGCCACGACGATCTCGGCGGCCACCACGTGGTCGATGGTCAGCCCGAACCTGCGGGCCAGGTAGCCGATCCCGCCGGCGGTGGCCAGCCCTCCCACCCCGACGTCGCCGTAGTCGCCCGAGCTCATCGCGAGCCCGTGCTCGGCCAGCTTCCGGGCGACGTGGCCCCAGCGGGCGCCGGGGCCGAGCCGGATGCGCCGGGTGGCTCGGTCGAGCACCTCGACCGAGTCCATCCGGGACAGGTCGATGACGATGCCGCCGTCGTTGGTGGACCGGCCGCTGATGCCGTGCCCGCCGCTGCGCACCGAGATCGGTACGTGCTGTGCCCGGGCGTACCCGAGCGCGGCGATGACGTCCTCCGCGTCTTCCGCCTGGATCACCAGCGCCGGCGAGCCGGTCCGGACGTACGTGTGCCGGACCCGCTCGTACCGGCCGTCGCCCGGCTCGATCACCTTGCCGGCCAGCCGCGGCGGCACGGCGACGTAGTCGATGGTGTCCTGCCGCCGCGACAGGTCGACGGCCGGCCGCGACGGCCCGCCCGGGGTACCGGCCGTGCCGCGCTCCCGGGCGGCGCCGCGCTCCCGGGCGACCGCCTCGCGCAGGGCCGGCGCCACCTCCTGGCCGAAGGTCTGGATCAGCCGCGGGTCGTCCCGCGCGACGATGAAGGCCGAGAACCCGTGCTCGAGCACGAGCGGAAGCAGCTCCTCGACCCACTGCTCGGGTGGCCCCTGCAACTGGCCGAGGCGCTGCGGGGAGAACCCGACCGACATCAGATTGAGCAGCCGGCGCACCTCGCGCGGGTCCCGCCCGGCCTCCTGGGCGGCGTCGTCGATGATGTGGTTGGCCGCCACCAGGTCGGGCGAGCGCAGATATTCCAGGGTCGGCAGCCACCCGTCGCCCCGGCGGCCGGTCAGCCGCAGCATGCGCGGCTGGTACGCGCCCAGCCAGAACTCGATGTCGTGTGCCGGCCGCGGACCGCGCTTCATCCGGGGGACCGTGTAGTGGCGG
The DNA here is from genome assembly GCF_039543385.1 of Rugosimonospora acidiphila. Lineage (NCBI taxonomy): Bacteria > Bacillati > Actinomycetota > Actinomycetes > Micromonosporales > Micromonosporaceae > Rugosimonospora > Rugosimonospora acidiphila. The sequence continues at coordinate 143,146 of NZ_BAABJQ010000009.1, read as the reverse complement.
CCCTCGTGCCGCAGCGGACCCGGGAGGCTGTCGTCCCACACCCCACGGATGATGTCGATGGCCTCATCCAGCGCCTCGACCCCCTGCCCGGCGGACAGCCGCCGCCCGCCCATGGCCTGTACCGCGTCGGGGAAGGCCCCGGCGCCCAGACCGAGCTCGAAGCGGCCCTCCGACAGCAGATCCAGCGAGGCGGCGGCCCGGGCGAGGACGGCCGGCGGGCGCAGCGGCAGGTTCGTCACGTTCGCGGAGACCCGGATGCGCTCGGTCTTCGCGGCCACCCAGGTCAGCAGCGTGTACGTGTCGAGGAAGTCGGCGTTGTAGGGGTGATCTTGGAAGGTGGCCAGGTCCAGGCCGGCCGTCTCGGTCAGCTCGGCCAGGGCGACGGCCTTGCGCGGATTGTTGGCGGCAGGCGTGATGAAGGTGCCAAACAGCAGGTCGTGTCCATAATCCGGCATTGGTCGGGCCCCTCAGCGAGAACGTGTTGCTCCCCAACTAGTCTAGACACAATATGTTCTGTCCAGCAACACAGTTGTGAGGCAGCAGATCTTGCTAGAGTTGAACGCATGACAAGGCCGTCATCGCTGGACCCTCCGCGCGACGGCGCCGCGATGCCCGCCGGAACGCCCGCTCCCACGCCGTCCGCGATGCCCGCTGAGTCGCCCGCCGAGACACCTGCTGGGACACCCCCCGACCTGGGGTGGGCGCTGGCGATGGTGCTGCGGGGGTGGGAAGTCGAGGTCGACGAGGTCCTGAACGGGATGCCGGGCGGCAGCCGCGGCTACCACCTGCTGACCACCGTGGTCCACGACGGGCCGCCGACGCAGAGCGCCCTGGCCGAGCGGGTCGCGATCGACCGCACCATCCTGACGTACCTGATCGACGACCTCGCCGAGGCCGGCCTGGTGGAACGCCGGCTCGACCCGAACGACCGGCGCGCCCGCCGGGTGGTGGCCACCGAACGGGGCCGGTCGGTGCTGGCCGAGGCGCAGTCCCGGGTCTCGGCGGTCGAGGACCGGCTCCTCGCCGGGATCTCGCCCACGGAGCGCGACCAGTTCCGGGACGCGGCCCAGCGCGCCGCGCGGCGCATCCACGAAACGGCGCCGGGCACCGACCCCTGCGCGGCGGTGCGCTCGGTCCTGGATGCGCCGACCGGGCCGGGACGCGGATCGCCGGACGGCGGCGCACGGGAGCCGCGCGGCCGGGGCGCTCCGGGCTCAGCCGGCGCGGCGTGAGCGCGTCGAACCGGCGTCGAACGTCGGCGTGAGCGCGCGTCGAGCGGGCGTCGAGCGTCGGCGTGAGCGCGCGTCGAGCGGGCGTCGAGCGTCGGCGTGACCGTGCTGAACGACGGCGTGGCCGTGCCGAACGGCGGCGTGAGCGCGTGCCGAACGGCGGCGTGGCCGTGTCGAACGGCGGGGCGGCGGGGCCGGAAGCCGCGCGACGCCAACACTGGTGAGCCTTCGGTCCGCCGCGGCGCTCAGCCCGTACCCGGGGCGGCGGACATGAACTCGTGAGCACCCCGGAGCCGGGTGCGGAGCATCGAGCGGGCCTTCGCCGTTCGTAGCCGGACATCGGTGGGGACGCTGGAACCGAGATCGGCCACCCTTCCGGCGCGCAGCCGGGTGGGGTCCAGGCCGTCGCGGCGGGCGACCAGCACACCGAGGTCGTAGCGGCTGATCGCATCCGGGCCGGCCACGTTGATGACGCCGGCGTACCCGCCAGCGGCGAGTTCCAGCAACGAGTCCGCGAGATCCGCGACGTGCACCGGCGTGCGGATCTGGTCGGTGAACAGCACGCCGTCGATCTGCCCGGAGATCAGCCGGTGGGTCAGGGTCTCGTGTCCGCCGAGACCGTCGCTCGATCCGCCCCGGCCGTCGCTCGATCCGCCCCGGCCGTCGCTCGATCCGCCCCGGCCGTCGCCCGATCCGCCCCAGCCGTCGCCCAGGATGAGCGAGGTCCGAACGATGGCGGCGCCCGGGGCAATCGCCCTGACCGCGGTCTCCGCCGCCGCCTTCGCGGCCCCGTACCGGTACACCGGATCGGGGGCGGCAGCCTCGTCGTAATGCACATCGTCGCCTGAGAAGATCGCGTCGCTGGAGACGTGTACCAGCCGGGCGCCCAGCGCCGCCGCCGCTGCTGCGACGTGCGCGGCACCGTCGGCGATCACCCGCCAGTCGTCCCGCCCGGCGGCGGTGTGCACCACCACGTCCGGCCGGACGCGTCGCATCGTCTGGTGGACCGCCGCCGGGTCGCGGATGTCGAGCCGCTCGTCGGCGCTGCCGGTGGGTCTCGTGAAGTAGGTTCCGATCACCGACCAGCCGGCGCTCGCCGCTTGTCGGGTCAGCTGAGAGCCGAGATGGCCGGTACCCCCCGTGACCAGAATCCTCGCGCCCACAGGGTGGCACGATACCGTCGGCCAGGCCGCCCCGCCGTGCCACGTTGTACCCCCGCCGTCCAGCGGCCATGGATGTGCGCGGCTCCGCGAACGCCCCGCGCCCGCCCGCCCGCGCTCACCCGCCCCGCACTGGGCTACGCGAGTCCCGCTTCCCGGGCGGCCCGCGAGTACATCGGCTCCGCGCCCTCCTCCATCCACAGGTGCTTCGCGAGATCGTAAGCTGGCACCACCAGCCGGAACGGGATCTCGTATTCGGGCTCCCACGGAAGCAGCGTGACCTGCGCGCGCCAGATTGACCGGACCAGGACCCGCCCCTTCTCGTGGCCGCTGAGGCAGCGCGATCGGATGAACCCGAGCATCCGCGCCTCGGTCACCGTCGCGCACGCCTCCTCGAGCATTTCGCGCCTGAGCGTGTCCTCCCAGGTCTCATCCGCCTCCGGGCGGCCACCGGGCCAGCCCCAGCGTGAACCGTCCGTGCTGATGAGGACGACCTCGTCGTCGGCCGTCACGCAGAACGCGCCGGCTCCGTGCGGGAGCCCGGTCGGCGCATCACCGGGCGGATGCCAGGCCATCGTCCACTCGCCCCCATTGGCGGGTACCGCCACCTCTTCGAGGTCGCTCGCGATCCTGCCAAGCGCGGTTGTGCTCATCTCGCCGCCTCCCTACTGGACTCCACCGTTTGCGAGAGTAGGCGCCCACACCCATCGGCCAAAGTCACTTATCAAGCGCGGCGACGTGAAGTCGTCGCTATCCCTGCCGTTGACCAGGCCAAGGAACGCGCCGAGGCGCAGTCCGCTGCCGTTTAGGCCCGACAACCCGAGCGAACGGCAGCAAGTCTCATGATGGGGAGCCGCTCCGGAAATCCCTGCACGTTTGCCCGGCAGCAATTACGAGACATCGCTCAGAGATCACCGGCCAGCGAGCATCACCGCTCCCGACCCGTGGCGATCGTTGCCGGTGGGTGTCATTGCCTGCGGTGGTAGATGTTGCGGTGGTAGATGTTGCGGCGGGGTTGTTGGTCGGGGTCGAGGTATCGGGGTGGGATGAACTCGGGTAGCCCGTCGGAGGCGATTTTGACCTGCCAGTCGCCTTGGTGGATCACCCGGTGGTGGTGTGCGCACAGCAGGACCCCGTTGTCGAGGCTGGTGGGGCCGTCATCGAGCCAGCTGACGAGGTGGTGCCCGTCGCACCACCTCGGTGGGCGATCACAGCCCGGAAACGCGCAACCCCGGTCGCGTAGCACCAGGGCTCGGCGGATCGGGCCGGTGAACAGGCGCCGCTCCCGACCGAGGTCGAGGACCTGACCTACGCCGCTCAGCACGGCGGGCACGATCCGGGCATCGCAGGCCAGGCGGCGGGCGGCGGCGGGGCTGAGGACGGTCCCGTCGTCCAGGGTGGCGGCGCCGATCTGCCGGCGTAGGGTGTCCAGGTCGACGGTGACGGTCACCTGCGGTCGGTCCCCACCGTTGTCGGGCAGGTCCCCGCCGGCCAGGGCGAGTCGGCATACCTCCACCAGGGCGTCGGCGCGTCGCTGCTGCGGGCTACGCAACCCCGCCTCATCAGCCGGCCTGGGTGCGCACAACGGGTCGATCGCGGCCCGGACCACGGCGGCGGACTCCTGGTCCAGCCACCCGGTCAGCCGCACCTTCGCCTGGCCGGGCACGTCGGTCAGGTACAGGCACCGGTCGGCGTGGGCACGGTCCTCGTCCCGGGCCAACTGTTGCGCGGCCTGTTCCTCGGCGACCTCGGGGGCGACCACGTCTAGCAGTCGGCTGGTCAGCCGACCCAACTCCCTGGGCCCGAACACCGCACACTGCCCAACCAGAAACTCCTCCCCCTCGGGGCGGACCCCGGCGGGAAGAGTCGGGACAGCGGCCGCGATCACCTGCGCCTGCTCAAGATTGACCGTCCCGGCGGCCAACGCCTCCACCGTCTTCGGCAACTGGCCGTGCAGCGCGGCGGCGAGTTTCACCTGACGCGCCGCCGTACCCCCGGACAACCGGTACCGGTCGCGTAGCCACGCGGTCGTCGTCGTGGCACCCTGCCGCCGGGCAATGTCCCGCCCATCGACCTCCCGAATCAGGCCCAGTCGCACCGCGTCCAACCGCGACGCCAACGCATACGCCTGATCCAGACGGTCAATCAACGTCTGCGGGGACTGCGCCCAGACCGACGCGTGCGCGAGCGACCGCACCGCGTGTTCCAGCTCGATCAACGGATCCCCGTCCACGAACCAACGCTACCGACGGGGTACGACACTTTTTCGGCTCTCGCGACCTCGGTGCCCGTTCGATAAGTCGTAGATCATCGTGTTGGCAGCCAGCCGACGAGACGAGGCGGGCGCGGGATCCCCGAGGGGCCGACGATCAGGTGATGCTAGACGCGGTTCAGCGCGTCGAGCATGCTCGGCAATAGTTGCAGCGAGGTGACGGCGTCCGCTCTGCGTTGCCGATCAGGCTCGATCACGCGTGCGCCGCGAAGACGTGGGCGACGCCTCCGCCGCTGAAGACGGTGGTGGTCAACGGCTCGATGGTGAGCGGCGTGACGAAGAGCCGCTCGCCCGCACCCAGGACGACCGGGTGGATGACAAAGGCGGTACTCGTCGATCAAGCCGGTCTCGACCAGCGATCGGGCGAACCGTGCCCCGCCGTGGGCGAGCAGGTATCCGTCGGAGCGCTCCCGCTTGAGCCGGGTGGTGGCCTCGGCCAGTCTCCGGCGGCGATCGTCGTCGCATCCCCGTCGGCGCGAGGTGCTAGCCGGGGCGCGTCGCCTCTGTCCGGGTCGCGGGAGCCGACACTGAGCCGGAGGTTGGTCTGGGGTGTGGGAATGGTGCCGGTGTTGCGGGCACGGAGGCGTTGGGCCGTTTGAACACGGCCGGTAGCACTGCGGCGAGGGCGACCGCGACGAGAAGGCTGCCGATGACGATCGGCGGGGCGTCGTCGCTCAGCCCTGGCCGGGGTGGTGCGAGGGCATCGGCGACCAACGACAGGGCTACCTCGATCAAGCCCAACATCGGTGCCGCCGGCAGGGCGGCGAGGAGCAGCCAGGTGCGTGTCTTGCGGCTGCGTTGGCCGGGGTACGTCAGCAGGGCGGCCAGCACGGCGGCGAATGGCCCAAGCAGCCCTGGGATCTGGTACCAGTCAGCTGCTCGGGCGGTGAGCAGGCCCGCGGCGCCGAACGGTACCGCACCCAGTGTGGTCAGCGCGACCCGGCTCAGTCGGGTTGGTCGCGGTGTGCGGGCCAGGCCAATGCAGTGGGTGGCGAGCGCGCCGATTCCAGCACCGAGCGCGACGGTCAGCGGGACCAGTGCTGTGGGGGTGTGCATCGTGCTGTCGGACATTTCCACCGGGCCCGCCGCGCAGTAAGCTCCGGCGATGGCGACAACCGTCGCCGTCCACCGCCCATATCGCCGGTCCGGTCGAGCGAGTAACCGGGTCGCGCCGGCGGTGACCACGGCGCAGAGGGCTAGGCTGAGCAGTACAGCCGCCGTGGCTTTCCAGGTGGACAGTGTGTTGCGGTTCAGTATCGCGTCCGCGACCAGCAGCGCCGGGACGGTGAGGACCGCCGGCCACGCGGGGCCGACTCGTCGTAGCGCTACGATCAGGCCGCCGCAGGTCAGCAGTACCGCGAGCCTGCGCAGCTCGAACACCTCGCGCAGCAGTACGTCATCACCGCCCTTGTTGACCGCGGTGAGTCGATCCGCCAGTGGAGTCATGCCGGTGACCAGCGCGAGCCAGGTCAGCCCACCGAACGCGGCGAAGAACCAGCCCGCGTCCCGAGTTGGCGGAGCTGATGTCGCCGCAGCAACCCCGGCGGTCGGACCGGGATTCGGCATCAGCGACCGCGACCGGGCCGCGGCCAACGCGTAACCAAGGCTATAGGCGGCGGCGACGATCAGCATCAGTGGCAGCGGCGAGACGGTGATGTCCAACTCCTGCGCCAGCGGCAGGTGCCGGTAGCTCGGGCCGAGAGTAATCAGGTGCTGGCCGTCGAGCAGCAGACCGGGAAACCACCAGGGAATCGACCGGGCACCGCCCGGCAGTGGAAGTATCCTGGGCAGCGCCACGAGAGTGACGCATGCGTCGGCAGTGAGCAGCGCGGCGAGTATCGCCCGCACCCCGGCCCGCCACCAGTGACCCGCTCGCAGCGGCCGTAGCACCGCTGGAACGGTGAGCGCCGTAAGGGCCACCCAGAGCACCAGCCCGCCGGCGATCGCCGCAGCGCCGGCTTGTGGCCGGGTGAGGATCAGCTCAGCGGCCATACCGACTGCGGCCAGCACCGGTGTCACCACAGCGGTAACGGTGACCCGGTATTTGTCGCCGGAAACCGTGGACAACGGCAGCCGCCGGCCCACGACCCGACCGACGACCGCGAACAGCACCGCCAGCCCGGCCAGCACCACGATCCGCAGACCCGACGCGAGGAACGCCAGCCAGAAGTACGGATCGCTCGGGTCGCTGGTGACGACCAGCATGTCCGGCAACCTCAACTCCGCAACGCCGACGAGGGTGCCGACCGCCGGCAGGAACAGCAAGATCAGTACCGGGACGGCGAGGCGACCCCATCCCGGCAACCATCCGCTGGCGCTGGGCGACCGTCTGCGCGGTACCCGGCTGACGGCCAGGCTCGCCGCGAACAACAGGCAGCGCAGCGATGTCCCGCCGCCGCCCTCGGCCCGCAGTACCGCCAGCTCACCCGCCCACTCCTCGAATGGATCGGGGCGCCCGGCGGCAACCCAACGATCAGCCGCGAATCGCAGTACGAACTCGGTCGCACCGGCCATCACGCGAGACCTCCGGCGATCTGACCAGTCAGTCCCAGCGCTCGATGCAGCTTCGTGAGTTCACGGCGGCCAGCGACCACGCCCTCGGGTGTGAGCCGGTAGTAACGCCGTGGCGGGCGGCCCGTGGCCTGGGCCACCGCGGCGTCCTCCCACTCGGCCTCAAGCCAGCCGGCGTCCTGGAGCCGGGTGAGCACCGGATAGAGAGTGCCGCTCGCGTGACCAGTGGCACGCATCAGCTCCAACCCATATCGGCTGGCGTCGGGCTCGGCGAGGAACACCGCGAGCACCGTCGCAACCACCGCCGTGATTCTCGGTTTCGGGCTCATATCGAAACTCTACATAGGTCCGCACCGACTGGCGAGCGGCGACCCGCACTGGCGTGGCGACCGCACTGGCGCGGGACGCTGCGCTGGTCGGCGGGGCGGGTGGTGGCCAGCGGCTGGTGGCCACGTTCGACGATCCGGCCGCATCGAGGGTAAGGGCGCGGCGGGTGGCGGCGCGCGGCCCGGTGGCGGCGCGCGGCCCGGTGGCGGCGCGGGAGCGGCGGTTTTCCGGTGGGCAAGCGCTCGTCACCGAACCGACACCTCAGATTCGCCCCGCACTGTCTTATGTCGCCCGCCGGACACGGATGCGGGCAACCGTCTCATGTGGAGCAGATGCCTTAGCGACCAGATTGGGCTTTGGCCGGCACGACCGGGTGCCGGCACACCCCTCGAAAGGCAAGGGAGACGCCCATGCGCGCAGCTCTACGCCTCACCGCCGTGCTGGCCGGTGCGGTCATCGCCGCCGCGAGTCTCGCGGCCGCACCCGCGTTCGCCGAGCCAGCAATCGCCGGCGGCACGCCGGCGCCCGGTGCGAGCCCGTCCTCCGCCGTGCCGGCGGGCTCCACCGCGGTGCCGATCTGTCCGAAGCCGACCGCCGACACCTCGACCTGCTACGCCTACCGGGTCACCGGGCCGCACCTCGCCAGGCCGGCGGGCGCGAACGGCACGCCATCCGGGTACGGCCCGTCGGACCTGCGCAACGCCTACAAGCTGCCGGCCACCGGCGTCATCGCCAGAACCGTGGCGATAGTCATGTTCAACGACGACCCGACGGCAGAGGCCGACCTCGCCGTGTACCGCGCCCAGTTCGGGCTGCCGGCGTGCACCACCGCGAACGGATGCTTCCAGAAGGTCGGGCAGACCGGCTCCACCACGGCCCTGCCGGCCGCGAACGCCGCCGCGGCGGGGGAGTGGTCGCTGGACATGGACATGGTCTCGGCCATCTGCCCGGCGTGCCACATCCTGCTGGTGGAGGCGAACACCAACTACGACGGCGACCTGTACGCGGCCGAGGACTACGCGACCGCGCACGCCCAGGTGGTCTCGAACAGCTGGGGCCGGCCCGAGGGCAGCGGCGACGCCGCGAACGACCCGCACTTCAACCGCCCGGGCGTGGCCATCACGTTCAGCACCGGCGATGACGGCAACGGCGTGCAGTACCCGGCGACCTCCAAGTACGTGACGGCGGTGGGCGGCACCTCCCTCTACCGGGCCAGCACCAGCCGCGGTTGGAGCGAGAGCGCCTGGACGGGTGCCGGCTCCGGGTGCTCCATCGCGATCGCGAAGCCCTCGTGGCAGCAGGTCTTCACCGGGTGCTCCAACCGGGCCGAGGCCGACGTGTCCGCGGTCGCCGACCCGAGCACCGGCGTGGCCGTGTACCAGGGCTACGGCGGCAGCGGCTGGTCGGTCTACGGCGGCACCAGCGCCTCGTCCCCGATCATCGCCGGGGTGTACGCGCTCGCCACCCCGGCCGTGAACAATTCCTACCCGTCGTCGTTCCCGTACGCCCACCAGGGCAACCTGTTCGACGTGGCCACCGGGAACGACGGGTGGTGCGGCTGGCCGCTCTGCACCTCACTGTCCGGCTGGGACGGCCCGACCGGGCTCGGCACGCCCAACGGCACCGCCGCGTTCTCCGCGAGCAGCCCGGTCCGCTACAAGCTGCGGGCGGTCAGCAGCGGTCTGGTCGTCGGGGTGGACCACTCCTCGACCGCCGCGGGTGCCGCCATCATCCAGGCGAACGACGACGGCACGGCCAACCAGCACTGGATCTTCTACACGAATCCCGATGGCACCTTCATCATGCAGAACGAGAACAGCGGCCTGTGCATGTCCACTGACGGAGTCACCGGCGACGGGCTCACCCAGCAGCCCTGCGACGGCCGATGGGGCGAGGTCTGGCAGTCCAACTCCAACGGCAACTACTGGAGCTACTACTACCAGCGCAACATGGACGTCAACGGAAACAGCTACGCCGTGGGCGCGCCGATCGACACGTGGTACGTGAACAACTCGACCAACCAGCAGTTCTACAAGATTGCGGCCTGACCCACCGCCGACCACCGACGTACGGCCCGCCATCGCGCGGGCCGTACGCGTGCGTGCCGTACGCGGGTGCCGTACACGTGCGGGCCGGCTCAGCGCCGCGACGGGTACCCGTACCCGGACCCGACCGGTGGCCGGCGGCCGCGCAGTGGCAGGGCGAACAGCGCGCCGACGACGAAGCCGACCACGTGTGCCAGGTACGCCACGCTGCCCGCCGCCGAAACCGTGTACCCGGCCGAGTACACCCACTGGAGCACGAACCACATGCCCAGCACCAGCCAGGCGGGCAGCCGCAACGGGATGAACAGCAGCACCGGGACCAGGCTCCACACCCGGGCGCGTGGATAGAGCACCAGGTACGCGCCGAGCACGCCCGCTATCGCGCCGGACGCGCCCACCAGGGGCTGCGACGAATCCGGGCTGGCCAGCGCGAAGCCGTAGGTCGCCGCGTACCCGCAGAACAGGTAGAACAGCGCGTACCGCAGGCGGCCCAGTCGGTCCTCGACATTGTTGCCGAACACCCAGAGGAACAGCATGTTGCCCAGCAGGTGCAGCCACCCGCCGTGCAGGAACATGGCGTACAGCACGGACAACGCCGGGATCTTGTGATAGCTCGGCGGCCCGACCACGCAGCCCACCGCGCCGCCGCGCCCGACCCCGACGGCCCCGGTGGGCACCCGGGCCAGCGGTTGCTCGTGCGTCAGCTCCACCGGAATCGCCGAGTACTTGTCGTAGAACGACTCCTGCTGGCACAGCTGCGCGACGCCGGCGGCCCCCACATCGGTGCTGCGCGCGGCCGGGGTGAGCAGGAACACGACCACATTGATCGCGATCAGGAGGTAGGTGATCCAGGGGGTGCGGCGCACCGGCAGCACGTCATGGACGGGAATCACCATACTCACCACTGTGCCCGACCCGCCGCCCCGGCGCGACCCTCGCCGCGACGGGCGCGAGCCCGTTTCGCCGGGCGGGTCGGTCCGCCGGCCGTGACGGCGGAAAGTGTCGGACCGGGATGGTAGGACGGCCCCATGTTCCTTGTTGCGCTCTCGCACAGCGGCCCGCGGTGGGATTTCGGCCGGCCGATGGAAGGACAGTCCCGGTGGGCCGAGCACGCGTCCTACATGGACCGGCTGGTCGACGACGGGGTGATCGTGCTGGGTGGCCCGCTCGACGAACTGCGGGTGGTGCTCGTGATGGAGGCGGAGTCCGAGCTGGCCGTCCGGGAGCTGCTCGGCCGGGACCCGTGGAGCGAGACCCACCTGCGCATCGATGGGATCGACGCCTGGACGATCCGGCTCGACGGGCGAGGTCGGCCGCCCCACGGCGGTGGCGGCCATCGGTCGTGAACCGCCGGTCCGTTTCAGTCTCGATGCCTCACGACGTTGATGACGTTGCCGTCCGGTGCCCGGACGTAGAACCGGCGCACCCCCCACGCCTCGGTGGTGATCGGGTGCACGATCTCGTAGCCGAGACTTCGAGCTTCTTCGTAGGCACTCTCGATGTCGTCGGTAGAGACGGAAATGACCGGGTTTTCGGGGGCGGTCGCGTCGCGGGTGAGGATCTGGAGGTTCGCCCCGGTGTCGGGAGAGGTGTAGCGCGCGACCCACCCCAGGTTGAACTCTTCGATACTCAGCCCGAGGTAGCCGGTGTAGAAACTCTTCGCTTCCTCAATGTCGGCCACTCGGAGGTCGGCAATAATGCGTTTTACCCGCATGTGCTCTCCTGTCAACGACGGATGTGCATGAATCTACCGAATCACGAGAGGGAGGGCCGGGATGGCCAGGCTGATCTGCACCGCACAGGCGTCGCTCGACGGCTACATCGCCGACGAGCACGGGACGTTCGACTGGTTCGCGCCGGACAGCGAGGTTCACGCCTTCATCAACGACCTCGAACGCCCCGTCGGGACCTATCTGTACGGCCGGCGCCTCTACGAGACCATGGTCGCCTGGGAGACCGCGGCCACGGGGCCCGATCAGCCGCCGGTCGTGCTCGACTATGCCAAGCTCTGGCAGGCCGCTGACAAGATCGTGTTTTCCACGACGCTGGGGGCGGCGAGCAGCGCGCGGACCCGGATCGAGCGGAGCTTCGACCCGGTCGCCGTGCGGGCGCTGAAGGACGCGGCCGACCGTGATCTCAGCATCGGCGGTTCGGGGCTCGCGGCCCACGCGTTCCGGGCGGGGTTGGTGGACGAGGTCCGCCTGTTCGTGTACCCGCTGATCATCGGCGGCGGCACGCCGTTCCTCCCCGACCGGCTCCAGCTGAACCTTCGGCTGCTGGACGAGCGCGCCTTCGACAGCGGCGTCGTGTACCTCCGCTACCAGACCTCGCCCTGACCCAGAAGCGGCCGGCGCCGGCCGGATCAGGCGCCGGCCGGATCGGGGGTCGACGGATCGGGGGTCGACGGATCGGGCGGCTGTAGCCGCTGGCGCAGCCGCCGCGCTTCGCTGCCGCGGTACGCCCGCAGGACGCTCTCGAGGGTGTCGCGCACGTCCGGGTCGGGATGATCGGCCAGGTAGGCCAGCTCCTCGGCACCGCCGCGCCGCCGACGCCCCAGTTCGCTGAGCACGTCGATGATCTCGTCGGCGGTGGTCGCCGCGCGCAGCCGTGCCATCAGCTCACTCTTCGGCCGGGACGGCTGGTCGTACGGGAACCGTCGGCGCAGCCTCGCCACCTTGTACCCGCCGCGCTGCGCGCACGATGGGCACGTGCAGGGCCGCCGGCCGTGGGCCGCGGGCAGGTACCGCCAGCCGATACCCTGCGGGACGTCGCGGACCCGCCGCACCTCCTCGGCGGTGACGGCGCGGGGCACGAACACCTCGTAGCCGCGCGGATCGTCGAGCTCGCGCAGCGCCGCGACCGCCTCCGCGGCGGCGACCTCACGCAGCGGGGCGCCGTAATGGCCGACGGCCACCGGTTCGCCGTCGGGCAGCCGCAGCTGCACCGCGACCAGCACGCCCGGGTGCCAGCGCCGCAGCTCGCGCACCCATTGGTGGGTGAGCGTGAACGACGGCAGCACCGGCATGCAGTACACGCCCCGTTCGCCGGCCCGCCCGTGGCTGCGCGCGGCGATCCCCGAGCGCTCGATGCGTCGAGCCGCGCTCGCCGTGGTGATGTGCACGAACTCCGCCACCGGCGCCACAATAGTCGACCGTCCGGACCCCCCCGCGAGGTAAACGAGGAAGTGGTCGCCGCCGGCGCGACGCCACGACGTGGGCTTGATCTGTCCACATGGGACCGAACCGTCAACACCGACCGGGCCCGGCATCGTAATCTGTTCGCCTACGAACAAAAGTGACGCCCGGTCACACCCCGCTGACGGCGCGCCCGCGAGCCGTGGTGCTGGTGATGAATGGCGCTCCCTGGCTGAAATGTCGCTGTTTGGGCGGTCGAGACGCGGCGGCGACGGGCGAGGTCGGCGCCACCGGCTTGGGGTCAAACCCTTGACAGATCTGTGTGGGCGGGGCAACGATACTCGGCAGATCTTGATCAATTATGTCCAATGCTGAACATAATAGGGATTGAAGGAGGAGCGGAATGCTCCGCACGAGAAGCCGGTGGGTCGTCGGGGGAACCGGCGCCTTCCTGTCGGCGTTGGTCGTCCTGTCGGGCTGTGCGACGGCGAAGACGACCTCGACATCGAACCCTGGCCCTTGCAAAATCGCGTTCCTGCTGCCGGAGAACACGACGCCGCGCTACGAAGCGGACGACCATCCGCTGTTCCTGGCGGCGGTCAAGGCGCAGGACCCCAGCTGCCAGGTGCTGTACTTCAACGCGGCCAACTCGGCGGACAAGCAGCAACAGCAGGCCGAGTCCGCGCTCTCACAGGGCGCGAAGGTGCTGGTGCTGGATGCCGCCGACACGAACAGCGCGGCGAACATCGTGTCCGAGGCCAAGGCCCAGGGCGTCAAGACGATCGCCTACGACCGCGCCGCGGGCGGCCCCCTGGCGTACCAGATCGGCTTTGACAACGTGACGGTGGGCGAGCAGCAGGCGAACTCGCTCGTCACGGCGATGAAGGCGGCCGGCCACCCGAACGGGAAGATCGTCATGCTCAACGGCGCGCCGGACGCGACCGGGGCGTTCTTCAAGCAGGGCGCCCACAACGTGCTGGACAAGTCCGGCTACACCATCGCGGCCGAGTTCGACACGACCGGATGGTCGCCGACCACCGCGACGACGGAGATGACCCAGGCGATCTCCCGGGTGGGCAAGGACCAGATCGTCGGGGTCTACTCGGCCAACGACACGCTCGCCGGCGCCGCCATCACCGCCATGCAGCAGGCCGGCATGTCCCCGCTGCCGCCGATCACCGGCCTGGACGCCACGAACGAGGGGCTGCAGCGCATCCTGCTCGGTACCCAGACCATGACGGTCTACAAGGCGATCAAGTCTGAGACGAACCTGGCCGCGAAGATCGCGATCCAGATGGTGAACGGGCAGTCGCCCCAGGGCACGTCGACGAAGAAGAACAGCACCGGTGACACGGTGCAGACGCAGGACCTGCCGCCGGTGGCCGTGACCGCGGCGAACGTCAAGTCGACGGTGGTGGCCGATGGCTTCATCTCGGCCAAGGCGCTGTGCGCCGGTGACGTCGCGACGGCGTGCGCCAAGGACGGCATCTCCTGATGTCCGCGCACAGCGAACGGCCTCCCGAGCGCGGAGCCGGAGACCGTGGTGCGGGTGGGGGTGTCGACGTGGGTCGCCCGCTGCTCGAACTCACCGGCGTGTCGAAGCGGTTCGGTGCGGTCAACGCACTGGCCGACATCCGCTTCACGGCCCGCGCGGGTGAGATCGTCGCGCTGGTCGGCGACAACGGCGCCGGGAAGTCCACGCTGATCAAGGCGATCTCCGGGGTACAGCCCGCCGACGAGGGCACCTTCGTCTTCGACGGCCAGCGGGTCTCCCCGAAGGCCCCGACCGACGTCACCCGGCTCGGCATCGCGACGGTGTACCAGGACCTGGCCCTGGCCGACAACCTGGACGTGGTGGGCAACCTGTTCCTCGGTCGGGAGCGGCTGTTCGAGTCCACCCGGCGGATCGTTCCGCTGATGGACAAGGTGTCCATGGCACAGCAGGCCAAGGAGTTGCTGGCCGGTCTGGGCGCGCGCATCCCCAACGTGCTGTCGCGGGTCGAGTCGCTGTCCGGCGGCCAGCGGCAGGCGGTGGCCATCGCGCGCGCACTGCTGGGCGAGCCCAAGCTGATCCTGCTCGACGAGCCCACCGCCGCGTTGGGCGTGACGCAGACCGCGCACGTCCTTGAGCTGACGACCACGCTGAAGCGCCGTGGGCTGGCCGTCGTGCTGATCAGTCACAACCTGTCGGACGTGTTCGCGGTCGCCGACCGGATCAGCGTGCTGCGACTGGGCCGCAACGGTGGCGACTTCACCGTCGCGGACACCACGCGGGAGGCGGTCGTCGCCGCGATCACCGGCCTGGCCGCGGACACGCCGGCGACGGCCGCCGCGGCGCCCGGGCAGCCGACGGCATCCAGGCAAGGAGCAGACACGTGACGCAGACACAGGCCCACGGGCCCGCGGCGTCGCCGGCCACCCGGGGCGAGACCCCGGACCAGGGCGCCGAACACTTCCGGGCCCCGACCTCGCTGGGCGAGATCGTCTCGATGCGACTGCGCGCCCTGCGCCGCGGCGACCTGGGGTCCTCGGCGGTCATCATCGCCACCGTCCTCATCTGGGTCATCTTCCAGTCCATCAACAGCGAGTTCCTGGCCGACACCAATCTGCACAACCTGGCCCGGCAGATCTCGTACGGCGGCCTGATATCCCTGGGCGTCGTGATGATCCTGCTGCTGGGAGAGGTCGACCTGTCGATCGGCTCGATCAGTGGCGTCGGCGCGGCGGTCCTCGGCGTGCTCGTGGAGCACGACGGCTGGAACCCGTACCTGGGCATCCTCGCGGCCATCGTGGCCGGGGCGATCCTGGGCACCGCGCAGGGCCTGGTCCGCACCAAGTTCAACGTGCCGTCCTTCATCGTCACCCTCGGCGGCCTGCTGCTGTTCCTCGGCCTGCAACTGTGGCTGCTGGGCACCAACGGCAGCATCCGGTTCCCGTTCGGCGGCGCGATCTCCAACCTGGAGGGCAGCAGCGTCACGCCGGCCGCCGGCTACGGGCTCGCGGCGCTGGCCGTCATCGGGCTCGCCGCGCTGACCATCACCGGACGCCGCAGGCGCCAGCGAGCCGGCCTCGCGCACGACCCGGTCGGCCTGGTCGCGGTGAAGATCGTGGCCACCGCCGTGGTGCTGTTCATCGTCGTGTGGGAGCTGAATCGCGCCATCGGCGTACCGATAGCGCTGATCATCTTCCTGGTGCTGGCCGCCGGGTTCTGGGCGCTGATCACGCAGACCCGGTACGGGCATCACGTGCTGGCCGTGGGCGGTAACGCCGAGGCGGCCCGCCGTGCCGGCATCAAGGTGAACCGGATCAGGGTGTCCGTCTTCGCGATCTCCGGTGCCATGGCGGCGGCGGGCGGTGTGATGTCGGCGTCCTACGTCGGCGCCGCGTCCCAGGATCTCGGTGGCGACACCATCCTGCTGTACTCGATCGCCGCCGCGGTCATCGGCGGCACCAGCCTGTTCGGCGGTCGCGGCAGCGCCTGGTCGGCGGTCACCGGATGGCTGGTGATCGGCTCGATCTACAACGGCATGTTCCTGCTCAACCTCGTTTCCGACCTGCAGTACATGGTGATCGGCGCGGTGCTGGTGGCGGCCGTGGTCGTCGACTCGGTGTCCCGCCGGCACCGGACGACCTGACCCTCGCCCGCCGCGCACCCCGCGTCGTCCGCCGTCAGAGTTCCACGCAGTTCTGTTCTAGGAGTCATTCGTGAAAATCACCGACATCGTCGGCACCGTGGTTCGCGCCGAGTACCGGCCCGAGTACCGCAAGGACAAGCGGTTCTACGTCAAGGACGAGGTCCAGGCCAACGTCATCGTCCAGGTACACACCGACGAGGGTGTGGTGGGAATCGGCGAGGCGGCGCACACCCCCGGCCTCTACGGTGAGACCGCCGCGGCCACGGTGGGCGGCATCGAACTGCTCAAGTCCGGACTCGTGGGCCTGGACCCGCTGGAGCTGACGCACGCCAACGCCGTCATGGACCGGTACTCGCTCGGCGGCAACATCGCCGCCAAGGCCGGCATCGACATCGCGCTGCACGACCTGGCCGGAAAGGTCATCGGCGTGCCGGTGTACCAACTGCTCGGCGGCCGGGTGCACCAGGGCGTGCGTACCCACATCACGCCGGCCACCTACGAGAACACCCCGGCCGACATGGCGCGCCTGATGACCGAGGGGTACCGGGTCTTCAAGCAGAAGATGAGCGGGGACACCGAGTACGACATCAACATCGTGCGCGAGCTGCTGCCGATCATCGGGGAGAACGTCATCCTGAGCCTGGACGCCAACCAGGCCTGGTCGGTCAACCAGACCCTCTACATCGCGCGGATCCTGGAGCGGGAGGTCGGCCTGAACCAGAAGGTGATCTTCGAGCAGCCGATCCTCGCCAACGACGTGCGCGGAATGGCCCGAATCCGCCGCGAGATCAGATTCCCGGTGATGGCCGACGACGGTATCCGTACCGTGGGCGACCTGACCCGGGTCATCGACAACGAGGCCGCCGACATCGTGAGCCTGAAGATCAGCCGGGTCGGCGGCATCCAGAAGTGCCAGCAGATGATCAAGGTCGCCGAGGCGGCGAACGTCGACTACATCGTCGACGAGATCAACGAGATGCGGGTCGCCAACACGGCGGTCGCGCACCTGGCGGTCGCCTCCCGCTCGCCGCTGTACACCGGCACGGCCTGCCACACCCTGTTCGAGGTCGACATCGTGACCGAGGGCGGGGTCACCATCACCAACGGCATCGCCGACGTGTCGGACCGGCCGGGCCTCGGCATCGGCTCCGCGACCTTGCTCGGCCTTGACCTGCCGGCCGATGAGTCCATCGTGCTCGGAGCCTGAGGTCGACGATGACCGCGCAACCACGCGTACCCGGGCGGGAGGGCAAGGCGCCCGCCCGGATCGCGCTCATCGAGAAGAACCGTGGCGCCTACTGGGACATGGTCAACGCCGGCGCCCTCGACGCGGGGCGGCGGCTGGGCGTCACGGTGCTGGCCGACGCGCCCGAGTACGAGTCCCTCGATGAGCAGTTGGCCCTCGTCCACCGGTACCTCGACGAGGGAGTCGACGGGCTGGCCTTCGTGGCCACCAGCCAGACCGCCTTCACCGACACCGTCGCGGCCGGGCGGCGCCGGGGCGTCCCCATCATCACGATGGATCTGGACGCCCCGGACAGCGGCCGGCTGATGTACGTCGGCATGCTCGCCCCGGTCGAGATGGGCCGGCAGGCGGGCCGCCTGATGCTCGACGCGCTCGGGGAGCGGCGCAAGGTCGCGGTGCAGACCGGGTCGGCGGACGCGCACGGTGCCACCGGCAAGCTGGCCGGCTTCACCGAGGTGATGACGGCCGCCGGCGTAGAGGTGGTCGGCGGCGACAACGACGGCGAGCGCCTCGACGCCGCCGAGCGCAACGCCCACCGGCTGCTGTCCGAGCACCCCGACATCGGCGGCTTCTTCGGTGTGTACGGCTACCACGCACCCGTGCAGGCGCGCGCCGTGGAGGCCGCCGGCCGCGACGACATCGCCATCATCGGGTTCGACATGCTGCCCGAGACGGTGGCCGCCATCGAGGCCGGCACCGTGCGTGCGAGTATATGGATCAGGGAGTACTACTTCGGCTACTACGCCGTCGCGGCGCTTGCGAACCTGGCACGGCTCGGAGATGAGGAGACCTTGACCCTGCTCGGACTGCGCACCGACGACCTGACCGGAAACCTGCTGCGGCCACAGCCGCTGGTGGTAGACCGGGACAACGTCGGGCAGTTCCGGGCCTGGGCGCGGGGCCTTGACCTGGAGTCGCGAATCGCGGCGACGTTGTGACCACCAACCTGGACCCCGGCGGGCGGACGGCGGATCTCACCGCGGTACCCGCCCGCCGGCGGACCGGCAGAGCCACCGGCGGCCAGATCATGCAGGCCCTGATGCGGTACGGGCCGATGACCCGGGCCCGGCTGTGCGAGGTCACCGGGCTGTCCCGCACCACGGTCTGGGGACTGGTCAGCGAACTGCTGGCCGAGGCCGCCATCGTGGAGGGCGAGGGGGTCGCCGGCCCGAACGGCGGGCGGCGCGCGTCGCTGCTGTGGGTGGCGCCATCGACCGGCGCCGTCATCGGCATCGACTTCGGACGTACCCACGTGCGCGCCGTGCTGGCCGACCTCACCGGCGCGGTGCTGGCTCAGCGAGCCAGCACCGTCGCGGAGGTCGACGAGTTCGCCGAGGAGTCGCTGTCGGTGGCGGTCGGCTTCGTCAACGACATGCTCGCGGAGTCCGGCATCGGCAAGGACCTCGTGCGCCAGGTGGTCGTCGGCCTGCCGGCGCCCATCAACCGGGCGACCGGCACGTTCACCCAGGGCCGGATCCTCAACGGATGGACGGGCGTGGTGCCGCGGGAGGTGCTGGAGACCCGGCTGGGCATGCCGGTCGCCATCGAGAACAACGCCAACCTCGGCGCCCTGGCCGAGGCGCGCATCGGCAGCGCGTCCGGGGCCGAGGACCTCGTCTACGTCAAGCTCTCCAGCGGCGTGGGCGCCGGCCTCGTGCTCGGCGGCCGGCTGTACCGGGGGGCCGCCGGGATAGCAGGCGAGATCGGGCACATCCTCGTCGACGAGGACGGCGCGGTCTGCTGGTGCGGCAGCCGGGGCTGCCTGGACACCCGGGTCTCTGGGCGGCGCATCCTCGAACTGTTGCAGCCCACGGCCAGTGTGCCGCTCAGCCTGGCCGCCGTGGTCGACCTCGTGAAAAGCGGCGATCCGTTCGCCCGCCGCATCGTCAGCGACGCCGGCCGGATCCTCGGCCGGGCGATCGCCGATCTGTGCACCAACCTGAACCCCGGTGCGCTGGTCATCGGCGGCGTACTCAGCGGCTGCGGGGACGTGCTGCTCCAGCCGATCGTCGAGTCCCTCAACCGGTACGCGCAGCCCGCCACCACCGCCATGATGAAGGTGACCGTCTCGGCGCTGGGCACCAGCGCCGAGGTGATGGGTGCCGCCTGCATGGCCACCGACCTGTGCCGGGCCGACCTCGCCGGCTGAGGCCGGATCGGTCGATGGTTGGGGCGGCCGATGGTCGGGGTGTCCTCAGGCCGGCCGGGGTACCGCCTCGCGGGCCGTGGACCGGCGGGAGAAGCACATCGCGCCGTCGTTGACCCGGCCGTAGCGCAGATTCACCACGTCGTGCGCGTAACTCATGCCCAGCCGCCAGGGTGCCCGCGAACCGGCGCGCGGGAACTCGTCGATGGCGCGCAGAATGTAGCCGGCCTGGAAGTCCAACAGGGGCGTCTCGGTCACCGTCGGGTCGTCGTTGTGCGGCACGCACTGGTCGTACCCGTGCGCGTCGAGGTAGCGCAGCAGCCGGACCACGTACTCGCCGACCAGGTCGGCCTTGAGCGTCCAGGACGCGTTGGTGTACCCGATGGTGAATGCGAAGTTCGGCACCCCGGACAGCATCATGCCCTTGTACGCCATCGTCTCCGACAGCGTCACGTCCCGCCCGTCCACGCTCAGCCGCATGCCGCCGAGGGCCAGCAGCCGCAGCCCGGTGGCGGTGACCACGATGTCCGCGTCCAACTCCGCGCCGGAGCGCAGGCGCACCCCGGTCTCGGTGAACTCGGCGATCTCATCGGTGCGTACCGAGGCGCGCCCGGCCCGGATGGCGGAGAACAGGTCGCCGTCGGGTGCCAGGCACAGCCGCTGGTCCCAGGGCTGGTAGCGCGGGGCGAAGTGGGTGTCCACGTCGTACCCGGGTGGCAGTTGCCGGGTCGCCGCCTTGCGCAGCAGCCCCTTGACCAGGTGCGGGCGGCGCCGGCTGAGCTCGTAGAAGACCGTGCCGAACAGGACGTTCTTCCACCGCGTCAGCGGGTACGCTCCCCGGTTGCCGAGCAGCCGCCGCAGCCGGTTGGCGATCGGGTCCTCCGACGGTCGGGCCGCGACGTACGTGGGGGAGCGCTGCAGCATCGTCACGTGGGCGGCCCGGTCGGTCATCGCCGGCACCAGGGTCACCGCGGTCGCGCCGCTGCCGATGACGACCACGCGCTTGCCGGTGTAGTCCAGGTCGGCGGGCCAGTGCTGCGGATGCACCACCGATCCGATGAACCGGCCGATGCCGGGGAAGTCCGGCCGGTAGCCGGCGTCGTAGTGGTAGTAGCCGGTGCACAGGTACAGGAAGTGCGCGGTCATCAACACCGTCTCGCCGCCGCGTGCGACCTCGACCGTCCAGCGGGCGTGCCGGCTCGACCACTCGGCGCGCACCGCGCGGTGGCCGAACCGGATGCGCCGGTCGATGCCCGCCTTCCGCGCGGTGTCGCGGACGTAGTCCAGGATGGCCGGGCCGTCCGCGATGGCCTTGGCCATGGTCCACGGCCGGAACCGGTAGCCGAGGGTGTGCATGTCCGAGTCCGAGCGCACCCCGGGGTAGCGGAACAGGTCCCAGGTGCCGCCGATGGCGTCGCGCGCCTCCAGGATCGCGTAGCCGCGCCGCGGAAACGCCGACTGGAGGTGGTACGCGGCGCCGACTCCGGACAGGCCGGCACCGATGATGAGCACGTCGACGTGCTCCATCGCGGTGTCCGCGTCGACGGGTCCCGTCGCGGTGTCCGCGTCGACGGGTTCTGTCGGGGTGTTCACACGGCCTCCCCACGACGGGCGCCGAGCGTCGAGCGCAGGCGCGCGATGACCGAGTAGTAGTGGGTGGGCGCCACCCGGGTCAACGCGTCGAACAGGTACGCGTCCGGGCCGACCAGGATGCGGGCCTTGCCGGCCTCGACCCCGCGATGGATGATCATCGCCGCCTTGTCGGGGGAGGTCAGGGTGATGGCCTCGAACTGCGCGGCCATCTGCTCCCTCGTCCGGCCGAGGCCCAGCGGATCCTTGCGCATCCGGGCGTTGCGGGCGATGTTCGTGGTGACACCGCCCGGGTGCACGGTGACCGCGCGCACCCCGGTGCCGCGTAGCTCCTGGCGCAGCGCCTCGGTGAAGCCGCGTACCGCGAACTTCGCGGCACAGTAGGCGCTCTGGTACGGCATGCCCGCGAGCCCGAACACGCTGGACGTGTTCACGATGACGCCGTCGTCCTGCTCGACCAGGATCGGCAGGAACGCCCGGGTGCCGTTGACCACGCCCTTGAAATTGATGTCGTGCAGCCAGTCGTCGTCCTCGGGCACCGCGTCCAGCACGCTGGAGGTCACCGCCACACCGGCGTTGTTGAACACCGCCGCCAGCGGCGCCGGCAGCCACGCGCGTACCTCGGCGGCGAACCGCACCTGGTCGGCCGCGTCCCGCACGTCGAGCACCCGGGACAGCACCCGACCGGACAGCGACGCCGCGGTCTTGGCCAGCCCGTCCTCGTCGATGTCGGCGATGGCCACCGGTGAGCCCAGCGCGGACAGCCGCCGGGCGAGGCCGCGGCCGATACCCGAGGCGGCACCGGTGATCATCACCGGGCGGCCGGTGATGCTAGGACGCGCTCGGCGCATCGGCGCTCCCCGTCAGTCTGGCCCGCCCACCCCGACGGTGGGCGGGCGTGTCGATCCCGCCACGTTGGGCGGGCGTGTCGATCCCGCCACGGTGGGCATGTGTGTCGATGAAGTCCAGCAGCGTCGGCCAGGCGCCGCGCGGCAGGTCGTGGCCCAGGCCGGGGATGGTCACGAGTTGGGCGCCGGGGATCGCCCGCGCGGTGGCCTCCCCGCCGGACGGGTGGACCATCCGGTCCCGGTCGCCGTGGACGACCAGGGTGGGCGCGGTGATCGCGCGCAGCGCCGCGGTCCGGTCGCCGGAGCGGAAGATCGCGGCGAGCTGGCGGGCCACCCCGGCGCGCGAGGGGTCCCGGTCGTAGGCCAGGCCGGCCAGCTCGCGCACCTCCGCCTCGTCGAAGGCGAACCCGCGCGAGCCGATGTGCCGGAACATCCGGATGGCGTGGTCGATGCTGCCCTGCCGGGTCGCCGGCGGCCGGGCGGCCATCAGCCGCCAGGTGGACAGCGCCGGCCGCCCGGCGCGGCGCGATCCGGTCATCGACATCATCGAGGTGAGGGTACGCACCCGGTGCGGCCACCGCGCGGCGACCAGCTGCGCGATCATGCCACCCATCGAGATGCCCACCACGTGGGCGTCGAGGTAGCCCAGCGCGTCGAGCAGCCCGACGGTGTCGGTCGCCAGGTCGGTGAGGTCGTACTGCTCCGCCGGCCAGCGCCGGGCGATCGCCGCGGCGACGCTGGGCGGCCGGAAGGTCGCGTGGGTCGACCTGCCGGCGTCGCGGTTGTCGAAGCGCACGATCCGGTAGCCCCGCCCGGCGAGCAGCTCGCAGAACTCGGTCGGCCAGCTGTGCAGCTGCTGGCCGAGCCCGGCCACCAGGATCATGGGCTCGGCGTCGGGCTCACCGATCTGCTCGTAGGCCAGCGAGATGCCGCGCCCGACGTCAACCACCTGCTCGGTCATGCGCTCTCCGTTGTCGGGTTCGAGGCCGGGGCGGCCGTTGTCCGGCGGCGCACCACGGCCAGGCCGCCGCCGGCCGGGGCGACCGCTATCCCGCGCGATTGCCGGCGCTCCCCGGGCTCGTCCGTCGGCAGCAGCGTGAGGTCGCGCAGCAGGGTGCGCAGCACCACGTCCATCTCCATGGTCGCGAAGGCCGCGCCGAGGCAGCGCCGGGTGCCCCCGCCGAACGGGATCCACTCGTAAAGGTCCGGCTTGGCGTCGAGGAACCGGTGCGGGTCGAACGCCTGCGGGTTCGGGAAGACCGACTCGTCCTCGTGGGTGAGCGCGATGCCGACGAGGACCACGCAGCCCCGGGGCAGCGTCCAGCGGCCCAGCTGGAAACTGTCCGCCCGCACCTGCCGCCCGACCGTCTCGATGACCGGGCGGGTGCGCTGCACCTCGACGATCGCCGCCTGGCGCAGCGCGCCGCCGCCCTCGTCCACCTCCGCCACCAGGTCGCGCAGTACGTCCGGGTGGCGGCGTAGTCGCTCGATGGCCCAGGCCAGCGTCGTGGCGGTGGTCTCGTGCCCGGCGGACAGCAGGGTGAGTAGCTGGTCGGCGATCTCGCCCCGGCCCATCGGCGAGCCGTCGTCGTAGCGGCTCTGCAGCAGCATGGCGAGGATGTCATCGCGCCCGTCCAGGTTCGGGCCCTGATGGCTCTTGGTCAGCAGCCGGTCGATGATCGCGTCGTATCGCCCGCGGAGAATCCGGAACCGGCCCCATGGGCTCCACCGGCCCAGGTCCACGGCGGGAACCGGCAGCGCGGCCAGCCAGGAGCCGAGCGTGACCAGCCGGGGCAGCAACTCGCGCAGCTCCGCGAGCTCGGTGCCCTGGGCACCGAACACGGCACGCAGGATGACGTTGAGGGTGATGCGGCGCATCGACGGCATCGTGGGAAACGGCAGGTCTTGCGGCCAGGTCGCCAGCTCGCGCACGGTCTCGTCCTCGACGATCCGCTCGTACGCGGCCAGCCGCCGGCCGTGGAACGGCGGAACCAGCAGCTTGCGCTGCCGGCGGTGATCCGGCCCGTACTGCGCGAACAGAGAGTCCCGCCCCAGCACCCGGCCGAGGTTGCGTTCGAGGTTGTCGACGACGTCCGGGCCGGTCTGGAACAGCTGCTTGATCTCGGCCGGGTCGCTGATGACCACCGTCCGGCCGAAGTAGGGCAGGTTGATGGTGAAGGCGTCGCCGTAGCGGCGCCGCAGACGTGGCATGCCGCGCCCCATGATGGTCAGCCGCACGGCCTGCACGGCGCGGGGGCTGGTCGGCCCCGGAGGAAGGGTCATCGTGGCCATGGGCCGCCGCCTCCTCGGCTGGTACGGTCGCGTACCAGCCGACGGTACGCCGCAGTACCATCGCGTTCAAGGCCCGGAGGGCGGAGGCGAAACGGTGTCCATCGCGACGACTGGTCCATCGTGACGACGGTGTCCATCGCGACGACTGGTCCATCGTGACGACTGGGTCCCGGGCGACCGCGGGCCGCCAGCGCCCCGCCGACCGCGCCGGAACGGCGGCCGACGATCCCGGTGCCTTCCGCCAGCGACTGCTCGACGGCCTCGCCGCGTCGATCGCGGCCGACGGCTACCGGGCCACCACGGTGGCGGACATCGTGCGCCGGGCGCGCACCTCGCGGCGCACCTTCTACGAGCACTTCGCTGGCCGGGACGCGTGCCTGATCGCGCTGCTGTCCGACGCCAACGCGGAGGTGGTGCGGCACATCTCCGCCTCCGTCGACCCGGCCGCGCCCTGGGCCACCCAAGTGCGCCAGGCGGTGGAGGCCTGGATCAGAGGCGCCCAGTCGGCGCCCGCCATCACCCTGGCCTGGATCCGCGACCTGCCCTCGCTCGGCCAGGCGGCCCGGGACCTGCAGCGCGAGGTGATGGAGTCCTTCGTCACGATGGTGCAGACCCTGTGCGACACCGACGAGTGGCGCTCGCACGGGGTCGGCCCGGTGCCCCGGCAACTGGCCGTCATGCTGCTCGGCGGGCTGCGCGAGCTGATCGCGACGACGGTCGAGGACGGCGGCGAGGTCGGCGACATCACCGAGGTGGCGGTGCGGGCCTCGATCGCGGTGCTCGGACCGCCCGCACCGGCGGCCTGAGGCCGATCGCCGGCAACCTCCCGTTGTTCTTCGACATTCGACCAGGACCAGCGAGGAGAACAGCACTGACCCTCACGCCCCACCGCATCCCCGGCCTGCGCCTGGACGTGCGGGACGGCCCGAACCCTGCCTTGGTACCGTCTGCCCGTGACTTCCAGCGCGTCCGCCAGAACGTTGATTTTCGACGCCGACGACACCCTGTGGGAGAACAACGTTCTCTTCGAACGGGTCATCGACGACTTCCTGCGCTGGATGGCGCACCCCACGCGCGACCTCACCGAGATGCGCGCGGTGCTCGACGAGATCGAGGCGGCCAACGCCGTCACGCACGGCTACGGCGCGAAGGTGTTGCTGCGCAGCCTGCACGACTGCTTCGAGCGGCTCTCCGAACGCCCGGCCGATCCCGCCGAGCGCACCGCCATCAACGAGTTGGCCGGTGCGTTGAGCCGCAACGAGGTCGAGCTGATCCGGGATGTCTCCACCACGCTCGAGATCCTGGCGGATCGGTACCAGTTGATGCTGCTGACCAAGGGAGACAAGGAAGAGCAGCAGCGCAAGCTCGACGCGTCCAAGCTGGGCCGCCACTTCGAGCACATTCACATAGTCCCGGAGAAGAACGTCGACACCTACCTGGCGCTCATCGACCGGCATGGCCTGCGGACCGAACTCACCTGGATGATCGGCAACTCGCCCCGTTCCGACATCCGCCCGGCCCGTGCCGCCGGCCTGAACGCGGTGTTCATCCCGCACGAGCACACCTGGGTGCTCGAGCAGGACGACATCGACGCGACGGACGATCGCGTGCTGGTCCTGACCGGCTTCGCCGAACTGCTGGAGCACTTCTGAGGCGCCTTCGGAGCAGTCCTGAGGCGTCCGCGGGTCGGCCACGCCCGGCGGTGAGGCCGAAATCAGTCGCCGAGATCCCGGATGGTCACCGGGCGGCCGGGTAGCGGGCTGCCCGGGTCGGCGCGCAGGCCGTCGAGGATGACCACGAGCGCGCGCTCCGCGATCAGCTCCGCCGTGGCGTCGCTGTCGGCGGGCACCCGTCGCAGCAGCAGCGACACGAGCGCGGCCACATCGCCCGGGCCCACGTCGTCACGCAGCACGCCCTCGGCCTGGGCGGCGCGCACGAGGTCGTCCAGCGCGGCCATGATGCCGTCGCGCAGTTGCCGGATCTGCGGGTCGTCGCGCATCGCCGCCCAGGCCGAGGGGGACAGCACCGCGAGGCGCACGCTGAGCCGCAGGTCGCGCGAGCGGCGCATGAGGCGGACCAGGGCGTCCCACGCCGTGGGCTCCTCGGCGGTCGCCGCGCGGGCGTCGTCGAGCACCGCGCCGAAGTTCTCCTGGGCCACCGCGCGGATCAGCGCCTCGCGATCGGGGAAGCGCCGGTACAGCGTCCCGACGCCGACCCCGGCTCGGCGGGCGATCTCCTCCATCGGCACGTCGGGGCCGAGTTCGGCGAAGACCTCCTTGGCCGCCGCCATGATCTGGTCACGGTTCCGGCGCGCGTCGGCCCGCAGCCGAGTTCCCGCTTCCGCCGTCATGATGTGATTCTCCCACTCCACTGATGTGGACGAGAACCTTCCGGTTGCGATACCGTCGAGAAATCCGGAGGGATTTCGTCCGCATGCCAGATTGAGGTGGAACTGTGGCGACTTCGGCGTTTCCCGTCACCCGTACCTGCCCGTACGCGCCACCGGCCGAGCACGTCCGGCTGCGCGAAGAGGAGCCGGTAGCCCGCGTGACCCTGCCCAGCGGCGCCTCGGTGTGGGCGGTGAGCCGGCTCGAGGACGTTCGCACGATGCTGAACGATCCCCGGTTCAGCTCCGACCGCCAGCACCCGGGCTTCCCCCAGTTCTTCTCCGGGCGCCCGCAGGCCGCCATGCCCGGGCGCATGCTGCTCGGGATGGATCCGCCGGAGCACGGCGAGGCCAGACGCGCGGTGGTCGGCGAGTTCACGGTCAAGCGGATGAACGCGCTCGGCCCGCGCATCCAGCAGATCGTCGACCAGCACCTCGACGCCATGCTCGCCGGGCCGCGCCCGGCCGACCTGGTCCAGGCGCTGTCCCTGCCGGTGCCGTCGCTGGTGATCTGTGAACTGCTCGGCGTGCCCTACGCCGATCACGAGTTCTTCCAGCGCAACTCCGGCATGCTGCTGCGCCGCACCACGCCGCCGGAACAGCGCAGGGAGGCGGTGGGCGCCCTGCGCTCGTACATCCGGGAGCTGCTCGTGCAGAAGGAGCGCGACCCCGGGGACGACCTGTTCAGCCGGCAGCTCGCGCAGTCCGGCGACCGGGATGACCTGGTGAACCTGGGCTTCCTGCTGCTGCTGGCGGGGCACGAGACCACGGCGAACATGATTTCGCTGGGCGTGATGACCCTGCTCGAGAATCCCGCGCAACTGGCGGCGCTGCGCGCGGATCCGGAGGTCACGCCCCGCGCCGTCGAGGAGTTGCTGCGGTACTTCACCATCGCCGAGTTCGCGGTGTCCCGGGTCGCCATCCAGGACGTGGAGATCGGCGGGGTGCTCATCCGCGCCGGCGAGGGCGTCATCGCGCTCGGCAACACCGCCAACCGCGACCCGGCGGCCTTCGAGGACGGCGACCGGCTGGACTTCGACCGCGGCGCGCGGCACCACGTCGCGTTCGGCTTCGGGCCGCACCAGTGCCTGGGCCAGAACCTGGCCCGCCTGGAGCTGCAGATCGTCTTCGATACACTGTTCCGCCGGGTGCCGGGGCTGCGGCTGGCGGCGAGCGTCGATGAGCTGCCGTTCAAGGACGACGCCGCCATCTACGGCCTGTATGAACTCCCCGTCACCTGGGACACCGTCGAGGGATAGGGGGCGTCATGCGTGTGGTCGCGGATACCAGTCGGTGCGTGGGGGCCGGCCAGTGCGTGCTGACCGACCCGACGACATTCGACCAGGACGAGCAGGACGGCACCGTCGTGCTCCTGCGCGACGAGCCGTTGGATTCGGAGGTTTCGGCGCGGGTGCGGGAGGCGGTGGACATCTGCCCGAGCCAGGCACTGTCCCTTGTGGAGTGAGGCAGTCCTTGTGAAGTGAGGCAGCCGCCCCATCCGCCGTCACGTAACCGGCCGGCCGCCTCCGGATGAGGGGGCGGCCGGCCGGTTACGTTCGGGGGCCGGCGGAGCGCGAGTGGCGCGGGAATTACGGGGTACGGCCACCGTCGACCCGGCTCGCCGCGCGAAGCCGGCCAACGAGGGCGGGGCCGCGAAACGATGGGCAGAAACGACGGTGGGGCGGTGGGCCGGCTCATCCGACCGTTGGGGGTCGCCAGCCTGGGGCTGGGGGCGGTCGCCGCGCTCGGCGTGATCCGGGCCCGGGGCCGGCGGCGCGAGGCGCTGCGGGTACGGGCCTCGGTGACCGTGGACCGGGCGCCGGAGGAGGCGTACCGGTTCTGGCGCGACCTGGAGAACCTGCCCAGCTTCATGTACCACCTCGAGTCGGTGCGGGCGACCGGGCAGGGCGGCTCGCACTGGACCGCGAGGGCTCCCGGCCGCCGCAGCGTCGAGTGGGACGCCGAGTTGGTCGAGGACCGGCCGCGGCAACTGATCGCGTGGCGCAGCGTGGACGGCGCGGACGTCAAGAACTCGGGCCAGGTCAGCTTCGCGCCGGCCCCGGGGGGACGCGGCACCGAGGTCCGGGTCGAGCTGGACTTCTCGCCGCCGGCGGGACGGCTCGGCGCGGCGGTGGCCAAGCTGTTCGGTGAGCACCCGTACCAGCAGGCCCGCGACGATCTGCGACGGTTCAAGCAGGTCATCGAGACCGGCGAGGTGACCCGGTCGGACGCGAGCCCGGACGGCTTGAACGCCCGCCGGCAGCTGGCGCAGCGACCCGGCAGGCCGCGACAGGGAACCGGCCGGAGGGAAGTCCGATGAAGGCCAACTGCTGGATGGGGCGCAACTCCGTCGAGATCCGGGAGGTGCCCGACCCGCGGATCCTCAACGACCGGGACGCCATCGTCAAGGTCACGTCGACCAGCATCTGCGGATCGGACCTGCACCTCTACAACGGGTACGTGCCGACGATGAGGCGCGGAGACGTCCTCGGTCACGAGTTCATGGGCGAGGTGGTCGAGGTCGGTCCGGCGGTGGACAACCTGAGGGCCGGCGATCGGGTGGTGGTGCCGTTCCCCATCGCCTGCGGGAACTGCAGCGCGTGCGCGCACGGGATGTACTCGGTCTGCGAGAACTCCAACCCCAATGCCCTGATCGCCGAGAAGATCATGGGTCACTCGCCGGCCGGGATCTACGGGTACTCGCACATGCTGGGCGGCTACGCCGGCGGCCAGGCGCAGTACGTCCGGGTGCCGTTCGCGGATGTGGGGCCGCTGAAGGTGGACGACGACCTGCCCGACGAGAAGCTGCTGTTCCTGTCCGACATCCTCCCGACCGGCTTCATGGGCGCCGAGCTGTGCGAGATCAGGCCGGGTGACGTGATCGCGGTCTGGGGCGCCGGGCCGGTGGGACAGTTCGCCATCGCCAGCGCGTACCTGCTCGGCGCCGAACGGGTCATCGCGATCGACCGGTACCCGTACCGGCTGCGGATGGCCCGGGACAAGGCCGGCGCGGAGATCCTCAACTACGAACAGACCGATGTGCTGGACGCGTTGCGGGAGCTGACCGCGGGGCGTGGGCCGGACGCGTGCATCGACGCGGTCGGCTCGGAGGCGCACCACTCGGTCGGCCCGCTCAACGCCTACGACCGGGTGAAGCAGGCCACCCGGCTGGAGACGGACCGCCCGCACGCGTTGCGGGAGGCCATCCTGGCCTGCCGCAGCGGCGGCATCGTATCGGTCATCGGCGCGTACCTCGGGTTCATCGACAAGTTTCCGATGGGTACGGTGATGAACCGGTCGCTGACCATCCGCAGTGGACAGTGCCACGTGCAGCGGTACCTGCGCCCGCTCTACGAACGCATCCGCAAAGGCGACATCGACCCGAGCTTCGTGGTGACCCACCGGATGAGCCTGGACGAGGCGCCGCGCGGATTCGAGCTGCACAAGCACAAGCGCGAGGAGCTCACCAAGGTGGTGCTGCGCCCCTGACCCGCGCTCGCCTCACCGCCTTGCGGCGGAGGCCGTGCCGTCGGCCAGGGACACGAGTAGCTCCACCGACCAGTCTCGCCGCGGTTCGAGGTGGACGCGGAAGGTGAGCCCGTTCTGGTCGAGTTCGGCCGGCGCGCTCGCGCTGATCGCCGTCTGGCGGTGGGAGCCGTCGCCGTCGAGGCCGAGGATGAGGGTATCGCGCTCGATTCTGCGGTACGCGATGCCGTGGTGCGCCGGTGCGCCGCCGGCCTCGGACCGTACGGCGAAGTCGGCGTCCGCGTCCACGCGGACCGTCACCTCCACGGGTGTGTCGCCCTGATGGGAGAGCAGCACCGTCTCGCGCAGCCCCTGGGAGAGCGTGCGGTTGCGGGTGACCCGCAGCCTGCTGCCGCCCGCCGCCTCCTCGGGCACCAGCAGGAATTCGGCCTCGAAGTAGCGCGGGACGTCGTTGGACAGCAGGGTGGGGCGCTGGCCGTCGATGCTCAGCACCCATCTGGACAGGAACCGGGTATCGGCCTCGAAAAGCCCCAGCGGCTCCGTGCCGGTGGTCTCGATGTCGCCGCGGGCATCGCTGACCACGGACGTCGTCGCGTTGACCACCTCGACCGGTGGCTGTCCCACTGCCCTCGCCCCCTTTAAGTCGGCCGCCGCCCCTGGCTCGGGTAGCCCCGGCCTTGCGGAGATCAGACCAGCCCAGCATCACACGCGCCGCGACGCGCGGGCATCACTCCCAGCGGGTGATGTATGGGATTCTGGCGATCCCCGCGCCTACCGCGAGGGCCTGGCGTCGTAGTCGCGGCGGGCCTGGTCCACCCTGTCGAGGTTGGTGGTGGCCCACTGGGAGAGGCTCGCGAACAGCGGGGCGAGGCTGCGGCCGAGGTCGCTGATCTCGTACTCCACCCGGGGCGGCACCTCGGGGTGGTAGGTGCGCACGACCAGCCCGTCGCGTTCGAGCTGGCGTAGCCGCTGGGTCAGGACCTTCGGCGTGATCGAGGAGATCGACCGCTCCAGTTCGACGAACCGCTGCCGGCCGAACTCGTTGAGGGCCCACAGGATCGGGGTGGTCCAGCGGCTGAACACGATGTCCACCACCGGGGCGATCGGGCAGGCCTGCTCCGGGTCGACCGGCCCGTGCTTCTCGACCTGAGTCGCCGCCATGTGGTGTCCTTCCGGGTAGTCACTTTCCTGTAGGTACCTACTATACCCAGGGTGTTAGCTTCGTCGGGCCGCCGCCGGGCGGCGCGCCGGGATCCGGCGCTCCATCGAAGGAGTTTGATGATGATTGTGGTGATGGGGGCGGCCGGAAACGTGGGCCGACCGCTGGTCGATGCCCTGGTGGCGGCCGGCGAGACGGTGACCGCCGTGGGGCGTAGGCCGATCGACGGACTGCCGGAGGGCGTCGTCAGCCGGGCCGCCGATCTGGCCGATCCGCAGACGCTGCGGCCGGTGCTCGACGGCGCCGACGCGCTGTTCCTGCTCGTGGCGGGCGACGACGCGCACGGCATCCTCGACGCCGCCAAGGCCGGCGGGGTGCGGCGGGTGGTGCTGCTGTCCACGCAGGGCGCCGGTACGCGGCCGGAGTCCTACCGCCACGCGGGCGCGTTCGAGGAGGCGGTCACCGGGTCGGAGCTGGCCTGGACGGTACTTCGGCCGGGCGGGTTCGACTCCAACGCGTACGCCTGGGCGCCGGGGGTGCGGGCACAGCGCACGGTGGCCGCACCGTTCGGCGACGTCGGGCTGCCGTCCATCGACCCGGCCGACATCGCCGACGTCGCGGCCGTAGCCCTGTGCGGCGAGGGCCACGCGGGCCGGGTGTACGAGCTGACCGGGCCGGCGCTGACCACGCCCCGGCAGCGGGCCGAGGCGATCGGGGTCGCGCTCGGTGAGCCGGTCCGGTTCGTCGAACAGTCCCGCGACGAGGCCCGCGCACAGATGCTGCGGTTCATGCCGGAGCCCGTGGTCGAGGGCACCCTGGCCATCCTCGGCGAGCCGACCGATGCCGAGCAGCGGATCAGCCCGGACGTCGAGCGGGTCCTCGGCTGCGCCCCGCGCAGCTTCGCCGACTGGCTGGGGCGCCACGTCGACGCCTTCCGGTGAGGCCGCCGCTGCCACCCGGGGTCGAGGCGTTCCTGGCCGAGCCCCGTCTCGCCACGCTGACCACGCTGCGACCGGACGGCTCACCTCACGTGGTGGCCGTCCGGTTCACCTGGGACCGCGTGGGGCAACTGGCCCGGGTCCTGACGGTGGCCTCGTCGCGCAAGGCCCGCAACGTGCTGGCCCGCCCGGGCGGCCGGGTGGCGTTGTGCCAGGCGGTCGGGTTCCGCTGGGTCACGCTGGAGGGTGGGGCCACGATATCGGGAGCGCCGGAGCGGGTGTACGAGGCCGCCCGCCGGTACGCCGCCCGCTACGGGGCGCCACCCCCGGAACCGCCCGGCCGGATAGCCATCGAGATCTCGGTGGACCGCGCGATGAGCCTCAACATCTGACCACAGACCATCACACCATTCAACGGAGACCGCGATGCCCATCCGGCACGTACTCGATTCGACGATGTTCCACCGGGAGGTCGGTGCCGGTGCGCCGATCGTCTTCCTGCACGGCAACCCCACCTCCTCCCACCTCTGGCGGCGGGTGCTGCCGGCGGTCGGCGATCCCGGTCGGCGGCTCGCGCCGGATCTGATCGGGATGGGGGAGTCGGGCAAGCCGGGCATCTCCTACACGTTCGACGACCACGCGCGGTACCTCGACGCCTGGTTCGACTCCCTCGGCCTCGACCGGGTGGTTCTGGTCGGGCACGACTGGGGCGGGGCGCTGGCCTTCGACTGGGCGGCCCGCCACCCCGAACGGGTCCGCGCCGTCGCCTTCACCGAGACCATCCTGAAGCCGATGACCTGGGAGGAGTTTCCCGAGGGCGCGCATGCCCTGTTCCGGGCGATCAAGACTCCCGGCGTGGGCGAGAAGATGATGCTGGACGACAACGCGTTTATCGAACTGCTGCCCGCCACCGTGGTTCGGCAGTTGGACGAGGCGGACCTCGACGCCTACCGCCGGCCGTACCCGGACCGGGGCAGCCGCCTGCCGCTGTTGCGGTGGGCGAGGGCGATGCCGCTGGACGGTGAGCCGGCCGACGTCGTCGCCCGGATCGAACGCTACGACCGGTGGCTGGCGGAAAGCCCCGACGTGCCCAAGCTCCTGCTCACCTTCGAGCCCGGGCCGGGCAGCATGATGACCCCGGAGCAGCTCGACTGGTGTGTGACCACCATCGCCGGTCTGGAGGTCGAGAAGTTCGGGGTGCCCGCCGGCCACCACGCGCCCGAGGACGAGCCGGAGGCGGTAGCCTCGGCCATCTCCGCCTGGTTGGACCGGCACGGCCTGCGCTGAGACGGTGCTAGGGCTGGCAGGTCGGGCACCAGTACGAGTTCCGGCCGGCCAGCCCGGCACGCAGCACCTCGCCGCCGCAGACCAGGCACGGCTGTCCGTGGCGCCGGTACACGTACACCTCGCCGCCGTGCCGGTCCATCCGGGGCGCCCGGCCCATCGCCTCCGGCAGGTGTCGACTGTGGACGGTGTCGATCCGCCCGAGCCGCACACCCTCCTTCATCAGCGCCACGAGGTCGGTCCACAGCCGCGTGAACGCCTCCGGGGTCAACCGGCGACCGGGCGCCGTCGGCGCGATCCCGGCCCGGAACAGCACCTCGGACACGTAGACCAGTCCGGCACCGGCCACAATGGACTGATCCATCAACAGGGCGGCGAGCGGCGTGTCCCGGCCCCCGATGCGGGCGTACGCGGCGGCCGGATCGGCGTCGTCGCGCAGCGGATCGGCGCCCAGCCGGTCGCGCAGCGCGTCCACCTCGGCCAGGGTCAGCAGCTCGCACGCCGACGCGCCGCGCAGGTCCAGCCAGTGGCGCCGGGTGGACAGCCGCAGCCGGACCTGCCCCACCGGGTCGGGTGCCGCACCGGTCCCCTCGGTGAACGCCCCGTACAGCCCGAGGTGGATGTGCACCGAACGCCCGTCGTAATGGTGGAACAGGTGCTTGCCGTACGCCTCGGTGTCGCGCAGCACGGACCCGGAGACGGCGGCGGCTCCCGTGGCGAACCGGCCCTGGGGGCTGCTGGCGGTGACCCGCTTGCCGGCGTACATGGTGCGGTGCCGCTCGGCGAGGCGGTGGAGGGTATGACCTTCGGGCACACTCCAGCCTAACTCCCGGAATGCGGAGGCCGGGGAGGGGCGCACCGCCCCTCCCCGGCCCGGCCGACCGGGAGCCCTCAGTCCTTCTTGAGCCCTCAGTCCTTCTTGAGCCCTCAGTCCTTCTTGAGGGCGAAGCTGGCCGTGGTGGTGGCACCCTTGGTGATCTTCACGGTGCCCACCTGCGGCTGGTACCCGTCCTTGGCGACGATCACCTGCAACGGGTTGTTACGGGTGTCCAACCAGAGCGCGTACTGGCCGTTCTTGTCGGTTTTCAGGGTGTAGCTCGTGGCCCAGCTGTCGATCTGGACCGTCGCGCCCGCCAGGGTGGAACCGTCCGCGGCCGAGGTGACGGAGCCGGTGATCTTGCCCCAAGTCTTGGGCGGATTCACCGTCATGGAGACCGCCACGCCGGCCGTCGAGTACGGCGTGTCGGTGCTGACCGCGACGTTTGCGGTGTATGTGCCCGGTTGGGTGATAGACGCGTCGGCGGCGTTCACCGTCACCGTGACCTTCGCGCTCTTACCGGGCGCCAGCGTAACGCTGGTCGTGCTCTCCGACAGCCACGGCACGTCGCTGGCCCCACCGCAGTCGGCGAAGCCGGGCAGCACCGAGTCGATCGGCAGCGGCGGTGCGAACGCTCCACCCGGGTTGCCCCCGATCTGGTAGAAGCCGCACGCGCTGCCGCCACGGTACAGAGCGTTGTTCGCGTTGGGCAGCGCGGTCCACGAGTCGCTGCTCGGGTCGTACGCGAACCCCTGGTTGGTGACCGTGGCGCTGTTGTTGGTCACGCCGCCGGAGACCAGCAGCATTCCGTTGGCGGCGGTGTAGTCCGAACCCCACAGATCCATGGGCAGGCCCGCCACCGGCGACCACGAGTCGGTCCCCGGGTCGTACGCGTAGGCGTGCGAGCTGCCGGCCCCGCTGTTGGTGGTGCCGCCGGCGCAGTACACCTTCGCGCCCAGCGCGCCGCAAGACTCCCAGGACACCTGCTCCGGGTACGCGGCGGCCGGCGACCAGGTGTCGCTCACCGGGTCGTAGACCTCCACGTCCGTACTGCCGCACGTGCTGGTGCAGCCGCCGACCACGTACAGCTTGCCGTCGAGCACCGCGGTGCCGGAACCCGCGTACGGCTTGGGGTCCGGTGCGCCGGTCGACCATCCGTTCGTGGCCGGGTCGTAGATCTCCAGCTTCGGGTCCGCGTTGCCGTTGGCGTCCCAGCCACCGGCGGCGTAGAACTTCCCGTTGATGAACGCGGCGGCCGGCTTCTCCCGGGTGTCCGCGGCGCTGGCCAGCGGGCTCCAGGCGCCGCTGTCCGGGTCGTAGACGTACATGGCCGACGTGTCACCGTCACCGGTGAAGCCGAACGCCGAGTAGAGCTTGCCGTCGTTGACCGCCGCCACGTTGTCCTGGATAGGGGTCGGGTAGTCGGCGATCGCGGTCCACGGCGCGTCCGACGGTGTGCCGTCGGCGGGTGCCGCCTTGGCCGCCGGCGCCAGCGACTTGCCGTCCGCCCTCAGCGCGTGCGGCGAGTAGCTGCCGTTGACCTTCTGGACCGGCGCGCCGCCGGCGGTCATCAGCGTGGAGGCGCCGGACTGCTCGCCGAGGTTCACCGTGGCGGGCTCGGTACCGGTGTTCTTCAGGGTCACCGTGGCGCTGGCGGTGCCGCCCCAGGCGACCGTCTTGGCGATGCTCGACGGGCTCACCGTCACCTGGCCGGCCTTCAGCGCGAAGTCCGCCCGGGTGGCGTAGTTCGCCGACACCTTCACCGTGCCGGTGGCAGTCGTGTAGCGACCGTCCGTCGCGGTGAACTGGTGCGTGCCGGTGGCCGGCGAGAACAGCCAGTAGAAGCCGTCGCCGAGGTTGGTGTCGTCCGGGGTCGCCGCGGTGGTGCCGCCGACCCCGGCCTGGTCCACCGAGGTCACCTTCGCCCCGACCAGGCCCTTGCCGGTGTTGGCGTCGGTGACCTGGCCGAAGACGATGCCACCCGGGGTCGTCGGGTCGCAGGTCCGGGCCCCGACGAACACGTTGTCCAGCTCCCACCACCAGCCGAAGCTGCCGGTGAAGTGGAACCGGATCAGCACCGAGGACTTCCCGGCCGCCTGCGGCAGCGGAATGTCGACGTGCGCCTCTCGCAGCGCGTCGCTGCCATGGTGCCAGACGTTGCTCCACGTCGTGCCGCCGTCGACGCTGACGTCTACGTCGGCGGTCTGGCCGTTGAAGGAGTTGTAGTCGGTGTCGAAGCTGACCGTCGGGCTGCTGACGCCGGTGAAGTCGGCGGCCGGTGCGGTCAGCGTGGTGTTCTCAGTCTTGCTCGAACCATCGTGGTCGCTGTCCACCATGGCGAAGCCGCCGCTGCCGCCCGTCAAGTTGCCGCGGTTGCCGTCGTCGGTGAACACCCAGCCGGCCGTGCCGGTGCCGTTGTCGACCGTCCAGCCGTCCGGTGCCGTGGTGGCGTCGAACGACTGCGTGGTGCCGGCGTAGTGCAACTGGTACCCGGGTGCGTCACAGGCCAGCGCGTCGACCGGCACGTCCATGTTGGCCTGCGCGTCGGTGGTGCCCAGGGTGACGCTGGTGCCGCCGGTCTCGTACCCGGTGTAGACGGGGGTGGCCTTCAGCTGGTAGGTCTGGCCCTGCGGCAGGTCCATGCTGTAGTGCCCGGTGGACGGGTCAGTGAACACGCCACCGCCCGGCACCCCGTCGGCGGTCACCTTCGCGTACAGCGGCCAGCCGTGGCCGGAGCCGTCGGTGACCGTGCCGCTGACGGTGGCGTGCGGCACGGCGGTCAGCGAGAAGTCCTCCGTCACCTGCGCGCCGTCGGCCACGGCGACGCCGGTGACAGTGGCGTCGGAGTACCCGTAGCCGTTGGCCGTCACGTCGTAGCTGCCGACCGGTAGGTGCAGGTCGTAGTGGCCCTGAGCGTCGGTGGTAGTGGTGGTGTCACCGGCGGCCACGGTGGCGCCGGCTATCCCGGCGCCGGTGCCGGCGTCGGTCACCGTGCCGGTCACCTCGCCGTGCGGCCCGGTCGAGAACGCCCCCGTCCCGTTCGGGGTGCCCAGACCGGTCGGGCCGTCGTAGCCCGGGCCGGCGGTGCACAGGTACGCGGGGGAGCAGGTGCCGTTGTTTCCAGTGGTGACGTCGTTGAGCGCGCCGGTGGCCGCGTACGGGTAGGAGTTCGGGTACGTGCCGGCGACCGGGGTGCCCGCGTCGGCGAACGTCGACGTGATGATGGGCGCCGCGGCGCTGGTGCCGCCGTACACGCTCCAGCCGGTGTTGCCGTACGTTTGGTACACGGCAACGCCGGTGGCCGGGTCGGCGACCGCGGACACGTCCGCCTCGGCCCGGTTGGCGCAGCCGGTGTCCGTCTGGAAGGACGGCTTCGGTTCGTACAGCGAGCAGCCGCTGCCGGGGGCGCCGAAGGAGTTGTTCCACACCGACTCCGACCAACCGCGCGTGTTGTCGGCCCGGGTCAGCGCGGTGCCGCCGACCGAGGTCACGTACTGCGAGGCGGCCGGGTAGGCGACCCCGTAGCCGAGGTCGCCCGTGCTGGCCACGATGGCGACGCCGGGGTGGTTGAAGTACGGGTCCGACGCGGTGGTCTCGGTCGGGTCCTCACCGCTGCCCGGGGTGCTGTCGTAGCCGCTGCCCCAGCTGTTGGACACATACTTGGCACCGGTGGCGACCGCCTCGTCCTCGGCGGCGTACAGGTCGGTGTTGTTGTTGGTGTCCGCCTCGACCAGCACGATGTGCGCCTGCGGTGCGATGGCGGAGACCATGTCCAGGTCCAGCGAGATCTCGCCGGACCAGTCACCGTTGGGGGTCGGGTAGTCGGTGCCACCGCGCTGGTCCACCTTGCGGAAGCACCCACTCGCGGCGTCACAGGCGGGCAGCCCGAACTGCTGGCGGTACACGGCGAGGTCGGACTCGGCGTTCGGGTCGTCGAAGGCGTCGACGATCGCGATCGTCGCGCCGGCGCCGCCGTTCGCCGGCAGGGTGTACGCGCTGCGCAGGTCGGATGGGCCGTAGCCCTGCGGCGTGGCGTCGGCGGGCCGCAGGCCGCGGGTCGGCGCGAGGTCGGTGCGGCGCAACGCGAAGCACGCCGACTGGCCCTTCTTCGGAGTGCCGCACACCGCCACGACGTTCTGTTTCGCCGAGGCGGTACCGGCCGGGGTGGCCGCGCCACCCTTGGCGGGGGCGGCGTTCGCCGCGGCCGGCAGGCCGAGCACGGCGGTGGCCATGACGAGAGCCCCGGTCAGCAGCCAGGTTCTGGCGCGCACCGGGGTCCGTCCCTGTCTGGGTAGGTGCATCAAGGTCCTCCACCCTCGTTGCGACCACGGCCCCTTGTCGGGGCCGAGGACAGACGATCTTCGTTTGCCGTTTCCCCACCATGCGTAGGCAAACTTAAATGTGTCAACGTAATCGGAAGGGCCAACATGGGAAGCGACTCATTTGCGCAGCGTCGACATGAACGCTCCGTCCGGCCGTGCGGAGGCGAGGTGTACCCGGGCGAACGTCGCGGCCGTGGCGAGGCGTGAATACGTCACGGCGGAAAACCGCCACCCGGCCGCGTTGATTTCCCGTGGCCCGCTGATGAACCTTCTCTTGCCGGCGGATCGCAGAACGGCTCAGCGTGGAGCTGCCCGCCCGGCGTGAACCCCCACGGCTACGACTGGAGCGCCGGTGCACCTTCGACGACCCTTACCCTCGCGCGGCATGGCGTCCGACCGATCTGGCTCGGCGCGTCTGGCGCCGCGCCGCGACCCAGGTCAGTCGTCGGCGATTCGCCTGCTCGCGGCGGCCGCCGCGCTGCTGCTCGCCACGCTCGTCACGCAGGTACCGCAGGACGCGGCCACTGCCGCGCCGGCGACCGGCGCCCAGGTGGCCACCCAGGCGCTGTGCGGCCCGCCGAAGCCGGGCCAGTTCACCTGCTTCGCGCTGCGGCGCACCGACCTGAAGCAGGGGGCCGGGCTCCAGGCGCGCGACGGTGCGGCCACCACCCCGCCCGACGGGTACGGCCCGGCGGACCTGCACTCCGCATACGGGCTGCCGGCCGACGGCGGTGCCGGCGAGACGGTCGCGATCGTGGACGCCTTCGACGACCCGAACGCCGAGTCCGACCTGGCGGTCTACCGCCAGCAGTTCGGGCTGCCCGCCTGTGACGCCGCGAGTGGGTGCTTCCGGAAGGTGGACCAGCGGGGCGGCGCGGCCTATCCGGCGGCCGACGACGGCTGGGCCGGCGAGATCTCGCTGGACCTCGACATGGTGTCGGCCATCGCGCCGGCCGCGCACATCCTGCTCGTCGAGGCGGACAACCCCGACACCGACAGCCTCGGCACCGCGGTCAACACCGCCGTCGCCCTGGGCGCGAAGTACGTGTCCAACTCCTACGGCGGGTACGGCGAGGACCCCAGCTCGCTCGCCTACGACGAGGCCTACTACGACCACCCCGGCACGGCGATCGTGGCCAGCTCGGGCGATGACGGGTACGGGGTCAGCTACCCGGCCTCCTCGCCGTACGTCACCTCGGTCGGCGGCACCGCGCTGACCCGGGACGGCAGCGCCCGCGGCTGGTCGGAAACGGTGTGGAACAGCGTGGCGAACACGTCGGACGGTCCCCGGTGGGGCGCGCCCGGCTCCGGCTGCTCGGCGGTCGAGCCGAAGCCGTCGTTCCAGACCGACCCGGACTGCCCCGGCCGCTCGGTCGCGGACGTGTCCGCCGTCTCCGACCCGGCCACTGGCGTGGCCGTCTACAACAGCTACTCCGACGCCGGCTGGAACGTCTACGGCGGTACGAGCGCCGCGTCGCCCATCATCGCGGGCGTGTACGCCGACGCGGGCACCCCGGTGGCCGGCAGCTACCCGGCCTCCTACCCGTACCTGAGCCCCGGCGCGCTCAACGACGTGACCGTCGGCGACAATGCCAGCTGCGCGGACAGCTCATTGTGTGGCTTCGGCACCACGCCGCAGTGCACCCCGCGGTACGAGTGCGTGGCCGGCCCCGGGTACGACGGGCCGACCGGCCTGGGTACCCCGCAGGGCCTGTCCGCGTTCCGGCCCGGCCCGCACGCCACGCTCGCCGGTACGGTGACCGACGCGTCCACCGGCAGGGCGGTGGCCGGTGCCTCGGTGACGCTGGGCGCGTACCACGCCACCACCGACTCCGGCGGCGCCTACCAGCTGGTCGTGCCGGTCGGCTCGTACCCGCTGTCGGTCGCCGCGTTCGGCTACGCCGACCAGGACCTCGGCTCGGTCGAGCTGGCCGACGGCGCCTCGGTGACCCGGGACGTCGCGCTGACCCCGGTGCCCACGCAGACCATCTCCGGCACCGTGCGCGACGGCGGCGGCCACGACTGGGGCGTCTACGCGAAGGTGACGGTCGACGGGGTGCCCGGCACCGCGTTCACCGACCCGGCCACCGGCGCCTACTCGGTCAAGGTGCCGATGGACCACACCTACACCCTGCACGCCACCGCCCTGTACCCCGGCTACCAGCCGGCCAGCGCCGACGTTTCGGTCGGCGAGTCCGGCGTCGAGGCCGACCTGCGGCTGCCGGTGTCCACCACCGGCGCGCTGGCGCCCGGCTACGCCATCACCTACCACGGCGGCGCGCAGCAGAGCTTCGACACCAGCACGACGCCGGACGGCTGGACGGTCAAGAACAACACGTCGGCCGGCGGCTGGCAGTTCGACGACCCGCTCAACCGCGGCAACCAGACCGGCGGCAACGGCCACTTCGCCATCGTGGACGACTACGCCCTCGGCTGGCTGCCGGCCGACACCGAACTCATCAGCCCCAGCTACGACTTCAGCGCGGAGAAGACGCCCGAGCTGGACTTCGACACCGCGCTGCCCTCGACGTACCGGCTGGACGACCCGACCGCGGACGTCGACGTGAGCACCGATGACGGCCAGACGTGGACCACTGTGTGGCACCACACCGACGTCATCAACGGGCCGGCGCACGAAGTGGTGCCGCTGGACCAGTTCGCGGGCAAGCCGTCGGTCCGGGTGCGTTTCCATTTCACCGGTGCGCTGACCGGCACCTGGCAGCTGGACGACGTCGCGATCGGCACGCGGGCCCTGCAGACGCTGACCGGCGGTCTGCTGGTCGGCCAGGTGACCGACGCCAACACCGGCGCCGGGGTCCTCGGCGCGACGGTCAGCGGCGTCGCGGTGCCCACCGACTCGGGGCACGCCGTCGCCACCCCCGGCGACTCCGCGCTGCCCAACGGGCTCTACTGGCTGTTCTCCGGCCGCACCGGCAAGCAGCAGTTCACCGCCGGGCTGCCCGGCTTCGGGTACCCGGCGGTCACCGCCAAGGTGCCCGTCGCCTCGAACGCGGTCACGGCGGCCGACTTCGCGCTGCACCCCGCGCAGCTGAGGGCCAACGAGAGCGCCGTCGCCGGCAGCGTGCCCTGGGGCGGCACGAAGACGGTCAACCTCACCGTCACGAACACCGGTGGTTCGCCGGCCACCGTCACGCTCGGGGAACAGGCGCTCGGCGGCGCGCCGAGTCCGGCGGCCGGGGCCGCCCGGCAGCGGGTGAAGGCCGGTGTGACCCCGCTGACCGCGTCGTCAGTCGCCGCGAGCCCGGCGCCGACGGGTACCGCGCCGACGGGTACCGCGCCGACGGGTACCGCGCGGGCCGGTGCCGCGCCGGCCGGGCAGGCGTGGCAGCCGCTGACCGACCTGCCGACCGGCACGTACGGCGGGATCGCGGCCGTGGCGGGCGGGGTGCTCTATGCCGGGCTGGGCGAAGCGCCCGGCGGCCAGTGGAGCAACGCGTTCTACTCGTACGACCCGGCCAGCGCGAGCTGGACCACCCTGGCCAGCGCCACCACCAAGCGGTTCGGGGCGGCGTACGGCGTGATCCGGGGCAAGCTCTACGTGACTGGTGGCCGGGACTCGGCCGGCAATCCCATCAAGGGTGGCGAGGTCTACGACCCGGCGACGAACGCCTGGTCGCAGATCGCCGACGCGCCGGTGGCGTACGGCGACGAGGGCTCGGCGGTGCTCGGCGACAAGCTGTACGTGATCGGCGGCTGCGACTGGGACGGCTGCGGGTACAACACCGTGCAGGTCTACGACCCGGCGTCGGACACCTGGTCGGCGGGCCCGCCGTACCCTGCCCCGGTCTCGTTCCCCTCGTGCGCCACGGTCGACGGCGTGCTGTACTGCGCCGGCGGCGCGGACGAGCCGGCCGACGCGGTCGGCACCGACACCGCGACCGGGTACAAGCTGGACTCGACCAGCGGCAAGTGGACGCGGATCGCGGATGCGCCGGTCGACTTCTGGGGGGCCGCCGCCACTGCGGCCGACGGCCGGCTGCTGTCCGCGGGCGGCGACGTGCTGTCCGCCGGATCGATGACCAATGAGGCGTACGCCTACGATCCCGCCACCGACGCCTGGTCGGCGATGCCGAACCTGGCCAGCCCGGTGATGGAGGCGGCCGGCGCCATCGGCTGGTACGTGCTGGGCGGGTTGAACGGCTACAGCGTGCCCGAGGCCACGGCGCAGAAGCTGCCCGGCTACGACGCGCCGCACGCCGACGTGCCGTGGCTGTCCGAGAACGTCACGACGGTCACCATCGGGGCCGGCAAGTCGGCGGCCGTCAAGGTGACGCTCGACGCCACCGCGATGGGATCGGCCGACACCGGCGACCACCATGCGAGCCTGCTCATCGACAGCGACACGCCGTACGGCTCGCTGACCGTGCCGATCACCATGACCATCACGGCCCCCGCCGGCTGGGGCGAACTGACCGGAACGGTCACCGGCAGGTCGGCGGACGGCACCCAGATGCCGCTGTCCGGCGCGGTGGTGCAGGTCGACACCAAGAACGGCGACACCACGTTGACCACCGACGACCAGGGCGCGTACCGGCTCTGGCTGCCGACCAAGGACAATCCGCTGACGGTGATCGTCGCCGCGACCGGCTACCAGCCGGACACCAGGACGGTGAAGTTGGTCAAGGGTGGCGTGGTCGCCGCCGACTTCAGCCTGGCGGCGCGCTGAGCCGAGGGGTGATCCTCACCGATGAAGCGTCACGGGCCGGCCGCACCGCGCGGCCGGCCCGCGCCGCCGGCCGCAACGTGTCCGGGCCATGGGCCGTCGTCACGTTTCCGGCCGCCACCAGCCGCGGCTGGCGGCCAGGATGCCGGCCTGGAATCTGCTGGTCGCGCCCAACCGGGCCAGCAGCGCCTGTACCCGTCGCTGGATGGTGCGGTGGCCGATGCCCAGTTGCCGGGCGATCGCCTCGTCGGACAGCCCCATCGCGAGCAGGGCGATGATCCGGCGATCCTCCTCGGGCAGCGCGTCGTCGTCCGGCTGCCCGGTCTGCTCGGGGATGTAGGGCTGGGCATGCTGCCACAGCGTCTCGAACAGCGTGGACAGGGCGTCCAGCAGCGCCGACGGGTACACCAGGATGCAGGAGTCGAGCACCTGCGGGGTGGCCAGCAGCGGGATCAGGCCGGCCTGGTCGTCGGCCAGGATCATCTTCATCGGCGTCTGCGGCAGGAACCGCACCTCCTCGCCCGCGGCGATGTCGCCCTCGATGCGCCGCACGCCACCGGCCACCCGCAGCGCGTCGTGGGCGTGGATGAACCGGCTGCGCACCCGCCGCCCGCCGATGTTCAGGCTGGAGTTGACCCGCTCGCCGTTGCTGGCCTTGGCGTAGGGCGGCGCGTCGATGCCCCGGATCTCCCGCTCGGCCCGGCGGAACAGCTGCTGCCCGCACCGCGCCACGCCGTCCGGCCCGGTGATCACCTCTATCAGCGAGGCCGAGTCCCGGCCGACCTGCGCCTTGCGGTGCCGTTCGGCCAGGTGCTGGGCCAGGGCCCGGACCCGGTGGATGTCCCGTTCCCGGGCGAGCAGCAGCACCTCCAGCGCGTGCTCCGGCGGCAGCGCCCGGTACCGGGTGGGGCGCCCCGGCATCCGGGAGACCAGGCCGCGGTCCTCCAACCGGATGAGCGCACCCTTCAGGTTGTCCTGGTCGATGCCGGTGCGGCTGGCCAGCTCCTCGACGGTCAGGGCCGGGCCGTCGACGAGGCAGAGATAGGCGCT
This sequence comes from Rugosimonospora acidiphila, assembly GCF_039543385.1. Classification (NCBI taxonomy): domain Bacteria; kingdom Bacillati; phylum Actinomycetota; class Actinomycetes; order Micromonosporales; family Micromonosporaceae; genus Rugosimonospora; species Rugosimonospora acidiphila. The sequence goes on along the minus strand of NZ_BAABJQ010000009.1, from coordinate 98,585 downwards.
CTCTCCCCAGACGTCGACACCGAGAACCTCAAGCACGCGCACCTCCGCGACCATCCCGCCGGCCGCCAGTATCGCCGCCGAGATCGCCGGGGTGCACCGGGCCCGTGACGTGGCATCGATCTCAATCCCGGCCGGGAACCCATCGGGTGAACGTTCGCTGATACGGTCGGACAGCGATGAGCGTCAGACGGCGGGTTGGCTGACCGTGTCCCAACCCAACAACCAGCTCGGTGCCGTCGGCGTGAGCCCGCCCCACGAACAGGCGTACCGGTACCTGGTTCGGGAGGGGCACAGCCGCACCGCCCGCGAGGTCGCCGAGGCGCTGGGTCTGTCGGTGCGCGCGGCCCGGGACCTGCTGCGGGTGCTGGAGGACAAGGCGCTGGTCACGCGGGTACCGACCCGCCCGCCTGGTTACAGCGCCAGCCCTCCGGAGTTGGCCCTGGAGACCCTGGTGACCCGCAGGCGCGAGGAGCTGGCCCAGATCCGGGTGGTCGCCAAGGAGCTGCAGGACCAGTACCGCGAGGCGGCCTCCGACGGCACGGCCGCCGACCTGGTCGAGGTGATCGTCGGGCGCGAGCGGTCGATGCGGTACTTCATGCACCTGGTGCACACGGCGAAGTTCCAGTTCGACTCGCTGACGAAGCCGCCGTACGTGGCGGTCGACGACCCCAACGACGTCCTGCGGGCCGAGGGCGCGGGCATCCGGCGAGGGGTACGGTCCCGGTCGGTCTACGAGAGCGGGGCGCTGGACGAGTCGCTCACGCTGGCCGTCGCCGAGCACAGCCTCGCCATGGGCGAGCAGGCGCGCGCCGTCGCCAACGTGCCCATGAAGCTGGCGCTGTTCGACGGGCGTGCCGGCTTCGTACCGCTGAAGGTGGACGAGCCCGGCCTGGGCGCGCTGGTGGTTCACCCGTCGCCACTGCTGGACGCGCTCATCGCGCTGTTCGAGAGCATCTGGGAGCGCGCGGTGCCGCTGCAGTCCCTGCGCGACGGCGGGCCGCCCGATGAGCTGAGCGAGCGGGCCCAGCAGGTGCTGCTGCTGATGTCGGCCGGGCTGAAGGACGAGTCCATCGCGCGGGTGACCGGCATGAGTCGGCGCACGGTGCAGAAGCACGTTACCGCGACGATGGCCATGCTGGGCGCCCGCACCCGGTTCCAGGCGGCGCTGCTGGCCCGCGAGCGAGGCTGGGTGGGCAGCGCCCTGGCCAACCCCGAGCAGGCGCCGGTCATTTCGGATTGACATCCCACCGCACGGTCGGGAACCTTTCCCCGGCGGCTGGCGGCCTGGTCGCGCCACCGAGCCTATCGATCCTCGACGAACGCCCGCACGATCGACGCGAAGTCCGGATCGGCGGCCAGGCCCAGCCGGTGCGCCCGCGCGGTGTCGAAGCGCGCGGGCCAGCTCGTCACGATGGCCTCGATGTCGGGGTCGGGCGCCCAGTCGATGAGGTCGGCGGCCCGCTTGCCGGCCACCTCCGCGAGCGCGGCCACCATGTCGGCCACGGTGGTACGCACCGCCGGAAGGTTCATCGCCACCGGTGCGCCGAAGTCCTCCATGGACACCGCGGCCACCCGCAGCAGGCCCTCGATGGTGCGCGCCGGGGAGGACAGCGCGACCGCGGTGGGTGCCGGCACCGGGCAGACGGCGCGCTGCCCGGCCAGCGGCTCGCGGATGATGCCGGACAGGAAGCCGGAGGCGGCACCGTTGGGCCGGCCCGGCCGCACGCTGACCGTCATCAGCCGCACCGGCCGGCCGTCGATGAAGCCCTTGCGGGTGTAGTCGGTCAGCAGCTGTTCGAGGATGAACTTCTGGGTGCCGTAGCTGGTGCGCGGGGTTGGCAGGGTGGCGTCGGTGACCACCTCGGGTAGCGGCCGGCCCGGCCACTGCCCGTATACCGCCAGCGAACTGGCGAACACCAGGGTGACCCGCTCGGGCAGCGACCGGCACGCCTCGAACAGCGCGTACCCGGCCCGCAGGTTGGCCTCGATGCCCAGGTCGAAGTCGGCCTCGCACTCCGCGCTGACCGCGGCGGCCAGATGGAACACGAGGTGGGCGCCGGCCAGCGCGTCCAGCGAGTCGACCAGCTCACCGCGCACCGTGCGTACCCGTGGATCGGCGGCCAGGTCGGGCGGCGGCGCGACCCGGTCCAGCAGGGTGAGCCGGTCGACCGGGGTGGGCGGCGCGCCGTCGCGGGCGAGCGATCCTTTCGCCAGGATCGTCCGGGCCAGGCGCGCACCGAGGAAGCCGGAGCCGCCGGTGATGACGATGTTCACAGGTCCTCCTTGATAGGAATGCAGCCTATAATCTGCTTCATCGCTACGCGTCGAACGCCTGACGACCGATTCCGAGTCTAGATCTTGGAAGGGGATTCGATGACGGACGCACGGGCGCTGCGGGACAGCCCGGCCGAGCCGGGCCGCGGCTCGGGTGAGCAGCCCGAACGCCTTCCCTGGGGCGAGGTGCCGCCGGTGCCCGACGGTGCCGACCTGCGCGCCCGCATCCGGGCGCTGAGGGTCCAGGCCGGCCGGATGATCGGGGTGTTGGACGACGACCCGACCGGATCGCAGTCGGTGCACGGCGTCCAGGTGGTGACCGTGCCCGACCCGGCCGAGTCCGAGCGGGCCCTGGCGGGCCCGGCGCCCACCGCGTTCGTGCTGACCAACACCCGCAGTCTCGCCGAGCCCGACGCGGTGGCGCTGGCCGAGTCGGTGGCGGGCGACCTGCTTGCCCTCGCCGCCCGGGCCGGACGACCGATCGACCTGGTCAGCCGCAGCGACTCCACGCTGCGCGGGCACGTGCTGGCCGAGATCGGGGCGCTGGATCGGGCCCGCCGCGCGGCGGTGGGGCGCGGCCACGACGCGGTGCTGTTCGTGCCGACCTACCTGGAGGCCGGCCGGGTCACCGCGGGGGACGTGCACTGGGCCCGGATCGGCGAGCGCTTCGTGCCGGTGAGCGAGACCGAGTTCGCGCGGGACGCGACATTCGGGTACGGCACGTCGAACCTGCGCGAGTTCCTCGTGGCGGCCGGCCGGGGCGCCGTCGCGGAGCACCGGGTCCACTCCATCGGCCTGACCGACATCCGTCGCGGCGGACCCGACCGGGTGGCCGAGCTGCTGGACGGCGTCGGCCCCGGCGACCTGGTGGTGGTCAACGCGCTGGACTACGCCGACCTGGAGACGGTCGCGCTGGCCGCGCTGAACGTCGAGGCGACCGGCAAATCGCTGCTCTACCGCACCGGACCGTCGTTCGTACGTGCCCTGGACGGCCAGGAGCCCAAGCCGGCGCTGACCGGGGCGCAGATCTGGCCCGGCGGCCACCCGGGCGGGCACGGCCTGATCGTGGTCGGGTCGCACGTCGGGCAGACCAGCCGGCAGGTCGAGGCCCTGCGCTCCCGGTGCGACGTCATCCCGGTCGAGCTGGACGTGCCGGAGCTGCTGGCATCCGGCGATCCGGCGGCGTACGTGGCGCGGGCCGCGGCCCGGGTGACCGAGGGGCTGAGCCGCTCCGACGTCCTGCTGCTGACCAGCCGCACCCTGGTCGGCGGCGCGATCGGCGACGCCGGCCTGAGCATCGCGCGGAGGGTATCCGCGGCCGTGGCGGACGTGGTGCGCCGGGCGCTGGCGGCCGGCCCGTCGTGGGTGCTGGCCAAGGGCGGCATCACCTCGCACGACGTGGCCGTCAGCGGGCTGGGCATCCGCCGCGCCGAGGTGGCCGGGCAACTCTTCGAGGGCATGGTCTCGCTGTACCGGCCGGTGTCGGCGCGTGAACGGGCGGTCGGCCGGCCGTACGTCGTGTTCGCCGGCAACGTCGGCGACGAGCGGGCGCTGGCGGACGTGGTGGCACGGATGAGCGCAGAGGCGGGTGGGTAGGGATGCGAGTCGGTTGGCTGGGGCTCGGCGCCATGGGCGGCCCGATGGCGGCGTGCCTGTCGCGCGCCGGGCACGAGGTCAGCGGGTACGACCTCGACCCGGCGCGGATGTCGGCGCTGGCGGCGGCGGGCGGGTCCGCGGCCGCCTCGGCCCGGGCGGCGGTGACCGGCGCCGAGGCGGTGGTCGTCATGGTGGCCACCCCGGCGCAGGTCGAGGAGGTGCTGTTCGGCGAGCGGGGCGCCGCCGCGTCGCTGGCGCCCGACGCCGTCGTGGCGCTGATGGCGACCGTCGGGCCGGAGGCGGTCGTCGACTGGGCGCGGCGACTGGCGGCGCTGGGCGTGGAGCTGATCGACGCGCCGGTGTCGGGCGGTACTGGGCGGGCCGCCACCGGCGACCTGCTCATCATGGCGAGCGGCGCGCCGGCCCCACTCGCCGCGCTGGCGCCGCTGCTGGACGCGCTGGCCCGGCAGGCGCCGACGGTCGGGCCGGCGCCCGGCGACGGCCAGCGGATGAAGCTGGTCAACCAGCTGCTCTGCGGGGTGCACATCGCCGCGGCGGCCGAGGCGCTGGCCTTCGCCGAGGCGGCCGGCCTGGACGCGCGAGCCTGCTGGGAGACCGTGCGGCACGGCGCGGCGGCCTCGTTCATGCTGGACGACCGGGGCGAACGGATGCTGGCCGAGACCCACGACGACGTGCGCAGCGCGCTGGACGTGTTCGTCAAGGACATGGACCTGGTCCTGCGGACCGCGCGGGCGCACGGGTTCGAGGCGCCGCTGGCCGGCGCGGCGCAGCGCCGCTACGAGGCGGGCGCCCGGGCCGGCCTGGGCCGCCGGGATGACTCGGTCCTGATCGAAATCGCCCGCGGCGGTGGTGTGGCATGACCTCCGGGCCGGACCGCGCGGGCTGGACCTCCGACCCACGGCGCAGCGACCTGGTCGCGCGGGTGGGCGCCCGGGTGCGGCTGCCCAGCATGCGGTTGGTGCGGCGGCGGGGTGCCCCGTCGCGGATCGCCGACCTCGACGGCGTGGCGCGGGCCGAGGTGCGCCGCGCCATCGGCGGCGCGGCGGGGATTGGCGGGCCGCGGCGCGGTGCGGCGGGGATCGGTGCGGCGGAGAGTGGCGCGGCGGGCGACGGTGCGCCGGTCGCGGTGGCCGTGGGCAGCCGGGGCATCGCGCACCTGGCGGAGCTGGTGGCGGCGGCAGTGGACGAGCTGCGCCGGGCCGGCTTCGCGCCGTTCATCGTGCCCGCGATGGGCAGCCACGGCGGCGGTACCGCCGAGGGACAGGCCGCGGTGCTGGCCGGGTACGGCATCACCGAGCAGCGGCTGGGCGTACCGGTGCGGGCCGGCATGGACACCGAGGTGGTGGGTGAGGTCGACGGCGTGCCGGTGCACCTCGACCGGTACGTGGCCCGGGCGGGTCGGGCGTTCCTGGTGGCCCGGGTCAAGCCGCACACCGACTTCCGGGGCGGCATCGAGAGCGGGGCGGCGAAGCTGGCCGCCATCGGGCTGGGCAAGCAGGCCGGCGCGCAGGAACTGCACGGCCGGGGGATCGAGGGGCTGCGCGAGACGATGCCCGCGGTGGGCCGGTACCTGGCCGACCGGTACCTGCTGGGCGCGCTGGCCGTGGTGGAGGACGAGTTCGACGAGACGCTGGTGGTGCGCGGCCTGGTGCCGGGGGACATCGGCCGGGCCGGCGAACGGGAACTGCTGGAGCTGGCTCGACGCTCGCTGCCCCGGCTGCCGGTCGAGGGCGGCATCGACGTGCTCGTGGTGTCGCGGATGGGCAAGGACATCAGCGGTACCGGGATGGATCCCAACGTGATCGGGCGCTGGCTGGTACCGGGGCTGGCCGAGCCGGACCCGGCACCGGTGCGGGCGGTGGTGGCGCTGAACCTCACCGAGGCGTCCCACGGCAACGCGATCGGTGTGGGGCTGGCCGACTTCGTACCGGCCAGGCTGGTGTCGGGGATCGACCTGGACGCCTTCTACCTCAACGTGATGACCGCCGGCTGGGCGGGGCTGCGGCGTGGCCGGCTGCCGGTGGTGCTGCCGACGGACCGGGACGCCATCGTCGCCGCGCTGGCCGTCTGCGGCCCGGAGGCGGCCCGCCGGCCGAGGCTGGTCTGGATCCGGGACACGCTGCACACCCAGGTGTGCGCGGTCAGCGAGGCGCTGTGGTCCGGGCTCGACGACGGCGTGGAACCGGACGCGGGCGAGCCGTTCGCGTTGCCGTTCGACGCGCACGGAGCCCTCCCGGCCGGGTTCCTACCCCACGCCTGAGCCGTGCCACCCCATCGGGCCGCGCAGCCATCGCCCTCCCGTATCCATCGCCCTCCCGTATCCATCGCCCTCCCGTATCCACTACCTTCCGCATCCATTGCCATCGTTGCGACGATCTCGTACTATCCGAAATCGTGGTAACCGATAACGCGACGCCGGACCGGTCCGCACTGCTGGCGCTGCAGCGCGCCACCCACGCGACCCTGCACCGGCTCACCAGCGAACTGGTCGACCTCGACCTGACCGCGTCCGAGATCAACGCCCTGGCGAATCTCGCCGACGGCCCGGGCCGCACCGTCTCCCAACTGGCCGCGCGGGCCGGCACCCGGCCGACGACGCTGACCAGCGTGCTCGACCGGCTCGAACGCCGGGGGCACATCACCCGGGGCGCCCTCGCCGGCGACCGGCGCTCGGTCCTGGTCGAGCTGACCGAGTCCGGCCGGGTCGCGGCGGAGGCCATCCACCAGGCCCTCGCCGACCTGGAGCGCCGCGCGCTGGGCGAGTTGCCGGCCGCGACGCTGGCCGGCTTCCACGAGGTGCTGCGCGCGCTGGTGGCGGGGGCGTCGTGACCGGGGCGAGCGCGTTCCAGGACCTGATGTCGCAGGTGATGGCGCACGCGGATCGCTTCGGGCACCGCCAGCACGTGCAGCTGACCTGGCTGGCCGTCCGGCGGTACGGCACCGTCGAGGCGGTGGCGCTGGTCAGCGAGGGCATCCGGAGCACCGCCCGCTACGCGGGCAGGCCGCAGAAGTATCACGTCACGGTCAGCCGGGCCTGGGTGGAGTTGGTCGGCCATCACGCCGAACACTCGGACACCGCCGACTTCGACACCTTCGCCGAGCAGCACGCGGTGCTGCTGGACAAGCGGCTGCTCACCCGCTTCTACCGGTCGTCCACGCTGGCCGGCGACCGGGCCCGGACCGGTTGGGTGGAACCCGACCTCGCCCCGTTCCCCTGGCGGACCCAGTTCGACGCCTGAGGGCGCGGCGCCCTCCGTCCACTGCGGACGAAAGGCGCCGGTCGCGCGGGTCAGCCCTGCTTGGGTACCAGGTCGAAGTCGACGATCGTGTCGGCGTCGACCGTCTTCTGGATCGCACCGGCGTCGTGCAGCGTGTCCACCATCTGCCCGACCCGGTCGGGGGTCAGCCCACCGACCGTCGCGCCCGCCGTGCCCTGCACGTACTGCTTCATCAGGCTCAGCTCGGCGGCCGCGCTGGTGGCGTTGGCGGTGGGTACGTTCTGTTGCAGGATTTTGCCGGCCCCGTCGGGATCGGCCAGGGAGTCGTTGAGCCCCTTCAACAGCGCGTCACGGAACCGCTTGACCAGGTCCGGATTGCTCTTGATCAGTGAGGTGGTGGTGAACAGCGCGTTGCCGTACAGGTCCTTGATGTAGTCGCTGTACGGCAGCACGGTCAGCGACTTGCTCTTCACCACCGCCTGCACGGTGGGCTGCCCGACGACGAACTGCGAGATGGCGTTGACCTGGCTGGTGGCCAGCATCTGCGGCAGCTGGGCGGCGGAGGAGCTGACGAACTTCACCTTCGAGCCGTCGAAGCCGGCCAGCTTGGCGTAGTTCGGGAACAGCAGCTCCTCGACGCCACCCGGGGTCACGGCGATCGTCTTGCCCGCCAGGTCCTGCGGGCGGGCGATGCCCGAGCCGGGCAGCGCCATGATGGCGGACATCGAGTTCTGTTGGATGGCCGCGATCGCCCGGATGCCCAGCGGTGACGGGGCCTTGCTGATCTGCAGGATGGCGGCCGACAGGTCGATGGCGCTGAACTGTGCCTTCCCTGCGGCCAGCTCACGCTCGTTGTTCGAGCCGTTGCCCGGCTCGATCTGCACGTCGATGTTCGCGGCCTTGAAGTAGCCCTTCTGCTTGGCAACCCAGATGTACGCGTCTCGCCCGAAGCTGCCGAAGCCAGTGATATAGACGACCTTGTCGGGCGTCTTGGCTTGGCTCGCGGTGTCGTCGGACTTCGACGAGCATCCGGCGACCGCCGCCACGAGCAGCATGGCCAGGGCCGCCACCCCCCGTACCGGTGAGCGTTTCGTTACCCCCATGAACGTGCTCCCTCCGATCGACCTGAGTTAACCATCACAATGATGCATATTCATACAATCACAATTCTCGATCGTGACCTTGGACAGTTTAGGGTGCGACCGGTCGGGTTAGGGTGCGACCGGTCGGGGTCGCCGCGCGGCGCCAGAGGTGCCGAGCCAGACCGGTCGACGGCTCGGCCGATCGGTGAGGGCCGGCAACCAGCGATTCGCCGGAGTCGACCGCGATGGGGCACCGGTCAGCGGGCTGTCCGCGGTGAACATCGGGCCCGGTATGCAGTGCACACGGTGCCGTGCCGCCGTACCCGGGCGGCAGCCCCGCGGACAAAGGACACGCGTGTGATTATCGATGTGCACGCCGGCGCGGCACGCGCCCATTGCTCAATCGCGGTCTCATCGGGGCAGCGCGAAACGCCTGATTGCCGGGGACGGCCGAGTGTTATCGTCGCGCGCATGCCTGAACTGATCACACCCACAGGTCGGCTCCAATCCTCATGGCTCGCGGCCCGTGATGAGTGGCCTCCAGGTGCCCACCAGGACGGAACCGGCTTGCGTCTGGCACCCGTAGCCGACCTCGACAGCCCCGAGGTTTTCGCGGCGTGGGTCGGGCAACTGCGGCAGCAGTCGGACAGGTCAGTTGCCGTGGGAGAAGGGCGTGTCCACGCCACCCACTGGTGGATCGTCGAGGGCGACAGCTACCTGGGAGCCATCGATCTCAGGCACTATCTGAATGCCTTCCTGCTCGATGTCGGCGGGCACATCGGCTATAGCATCCGGCCCTCCGCCCGGAGACGTGGCTTGGCCACCTGGGCCCTCGGTGCGGTTCTGCTCGAGGCCCGTGCGTTCGGTCTGGATCGGGTACTCGTCACGTGCGACGACGACAATGTCGGATCGGCGCGCAGCATCGAGCGCAACGGTGGCGTCCTGGAGGACGTCCGCACCACCGACGCGGGCGTCAAGCGCCGCTACTGGATCACTCTGTAGGCAGTGGTGCTCGAGGCGGCATGGGCACGCGTGGCGCTCGTGTGCGACCGTGGCAAAGCCGCCGGCAAGAGACCCAACGCCCGCGATCGGCTGCCCGGCCAGACACCGACGACGCACTGCTGACCTCGCGCTGCCGACGTCAGCGCTGTTGACACGCGCCACTGACGTCAGCGCTGTTGACGTCGGCTACTGCCATCGCGCTACTGACACCAGCGCTACTGACCACGCGCTTCCCGCGCCGTGCCAAGGCGCGCCCGTCGGCGCCGCGCACCGGGTCGACCTTGCGGCGCGGAATCGGGGCGCCGAAAGCCCTCCGACAATATCCGAAAATTTCGCTGCGCTCTTGTTATCAACCACTTCCAGCATGCCGCCGAAACGGTGTTTTCGCTGGTCAAATACGCAGTGACCACTGACTATACTACGAGGCCCCGGGCGCGGGGAGACCTTGACATGGTCCGCCGGACGCGCTTAGGTTTCCGCCATATGTATCGGAACATCTCCCGAATGTTGCGGGAGGTGCCCCGACGAGTCTTCGGGCTCGCGGGCGGGTGACGCCGCCGAACGGATGCGAAGGGGTGGCATGGCAGGTCGGGTGCCAGTCGAGGCGGGACCGAGCGCGGGCGCACCTGAACCTTTGCGGTTACCGCCGGGAGGGCGGGATGCGAGCGCGACGACGCCGCGCGCCTCCCGCACCGTGCGCGGGCGGCGCCGCACCTGGCGCCAGACGCTGCGCCGGGACTGGCAGCTGTACTCGCTGGCGGTCGTGCCGCTGCTGTTCTTCGCCATCTTCCGGTACCTGCCGATGCTCGGCAACATCATCGCCTTCCGCCGGTACAGCCCCGGTGGCAGCATCTTCGGCGACGAATGGGTGGGCCTGCACTACTTCCGGCTGTTCCTGGGCGACCCCACGTTCTGGCACGTGTTCACCAACACGCTGATCCTCGGCGGGCTGACCCTGCTGTTCACCTTCCCGCTGCCGATCGTGCTCGCCCTGCTGCTCAACGAGGTGCGGACCCGGTGGCTCAAGCGCTTCGTCCAGACCATCTCCTACCTGCCGCACTTCCTGTCCATCGTGGTGGTGGCCGGCATCATCGTGCAGCTGCTCGACGTGGACGCGGGCGTGGTCAACCAGGCGTTACGGCTGTTCGGCCACGACCCGATCCCGTTCCTGCAGCAACCCGGCTGGTTCCGGACCATCTACGTGTCCTCCGAGGTCTGGCAGACCGTCGGCTGGGGCACGATCCTCTACCTCGCCGCGCTGACCACTATCGACGACAACCTGTACGAGGCGGCCCGGATCGACGGAGCGAACCGGTGGCGCCAGACCTGGCACATCACCCTGCCGGGCATCCGGCCGACCATGATGACGCTGCTGATCCTCAACACCGGCACGTTCCTGACGATCGGGTTCGAGAAGATTCTGTTGCTGTACAACCCCTTGACCTACCCGACGGCGGATGTCATCTCCACCTACCTGTACCGGGTGGGCGTGGTGTCGGGCAGCTTCAGCTACGCGGCCGCCATCGGGCTGTTCGAGTCCGTGATCGGGGTGACCCTGGTGATGTCGACGAACTTTCTCTCGCGGCGCGCGGTCGGGGCGAGCCTGTGGTGACGGTGGACGCACGCGAGGACCGACCACGGGTCGGGCGGCTGTCGGGGCCGCGGGGGCCGCGACCGTCCCGCGGGGCCCGCGTCTTCCAGGCGGTCAACGCCGTCATTCTGACCGGCGTCGTGGTGCTGACCCTGTACCCGTTCGTCAACATCCTGGCTGACTCGTTCAGCGCGGAGCACTACATCCGGGCCGGGAAGGTCAACCTCTGGCCGCGGGGCTTCAACCTGACCACGTACGGGCACGTGATGTCCGACTCGATGTTCTGGACGAACTACCGGAACACCGTGATCTACACGGTGACCGCCACCCTCGTCTCGATGGTGCTGACCACCTGTTACGCGTACGTGCTGTCGAAGAAGCACCTGCGGGGCCGGGGCGCGCTGATCGGGATCGCCGTGTTCACCATGTTCTTCAACGGCGGCCTGATCCCGAACTACGTGCTGGTCAACGGCCTGCACCTGCGCAACACCCTGTGGGCCATCGTGCTGCCCAACGCCATCAGCGTGTTCAACCTGCTGGTGATGAAGGCGTTCTTCGAGGGCATGCCGGAGGAGCTGGAGGAGGCCGCCGCCGTCGACGGCCTGGACACCTATCGCACCCTGCTGCGCATCGTGCTGCCGCTGTCCAAGGCGGTCATCGCCACGATGATCCTGTTCTACGCGGTCGCCTTCTGGAACTCGTGGTTCTCCGGCTTCCTGTACATGGACCGCGCTGACCTTTTTCCGGTCACCGTGTATCTGCGCAACCTGATCGCCGGCGCCACCACCGGGGCGAACGAGACGGCGTCCAGCGACTCGGCGCTGCAGATCGGGGCCAACATCCAGGCGGTGACCATCGTGCTCACGGTCCTGCCCATCATGCTCGTCTACCCCTTCATCCAGCGCTACTTCGTCTCCGGAGTCACGCTCGGCGCGGTCAAGGGTTGACGCCCGGCGCACCTTCGTACCCACCCCCGACAAGGAGTTCCCATGCACCAGCTCTCCCGGCGGCAACTGCTCGCCGCGGCCGGCGCCGCCGCGGGCGCCGCCGCACTGGGGCTGTCAGGCTGCGGCAGCGACGACAGCGATTCCAAGAAGGACAAGGACCTCTCCGGCAAGCGGGAAGGCGCGATGGAGAAGTACGGCGTCGGTGACCAGTTCAAGGCCACCAAGCCGCTCACCTTCCCCATCATGATGCTGAGTAACCCGAACTACCCGTACAACAAGAACTGGCTTTTCCTCACCGAGCTGGCCAAGCGGACCAACGTCAGCTTCAACCCGACGGTGATCCCGCTGTCCGACTACAACCAGAAGCGCAGCGTGATGATCAGCGCCGGCAACGCGCCGCTGATCATTCCGAAGACGTACCACCCGCAGGAGGAGGACTACATCGCCAGTGGCGCCGTCCTCCCGGTCAGCGACTACGTCGACCTGATGCCGAACTTCGCCGCGCAGATCGAGAAGTGGAACCTGCAAGGCGACCTGGACCAGAACCGCGAGGAGGACGGCAAGTATTATCTGCTGCCCGGCCTGCACGAAGATGTGTGGCTGGACTACTCGCTGGCGGTGCGCACCGACATCCTCAAGGCGCTCAACCTTGAGGTGCCCAAGACCTGGGACGACGTGCACGCCATGCTGCGGGCCATGAAGGCGGCGCACCCCGATGTCTACCCGCTGTCCGACCGGTGGAGCACCACCCCGCCCGGCCCCGGCGCCAACAACCTGCTGGCGATGCTCGGCTCGGCCTACGGGCCGTGGGCCGGCTGGGACTACCGCACCACCACCTGGGACGCGAGCGCCGGCAAGTTCGTCCTCACCGGCACCATGGACCAGTACAAACAGATGCTCCAGTTCCTCAACACGCTGGTCAGCGAGAAGCTGATCGACCCGGAGAGCTTCACCCAGAGCGACGACGCCGCGCGGCAGAAGTTCGCCAACGGCAAGGCGTTCGTGGTCAGCACCAACGCCCAGGAGCTGATCAACACCGTGCGTAAGGACATCGCGGGGATCCCGGGTGCGACGGTGATGAAGATTCCGCGGCCGACCGGGCCGCTGGGCAACGTCAAGCGGGGTGTGCGGACCGAGAGCGGCGTCATGATTTCGGCGAAGGCGCGCGACAGCAAGAACTTCGTCGCCATCATGCAGTTCGTCGACTGGCTGTTCTACTCCGACGCCGGCAAGCTGTTCGCCAAGTGGGGCATCGAGGGGACGACCTACACCGGCAGCATCGACGACGGCTCCTTCAAGCTCGCCCCCGACGTGACCTGGGCCGGCCTGAACCCGACGGGCAAGAAGAACCTCCAGGTCGAGTACGGCTTCTTCAACGGGGTGTTCGTCTACGGCGGCAGCACCACGCTGCTCGACTCGCAGTTCCCCCCGGAGGAGTTGGAGTTCCAGAAGGCGATGGCGGAGTGCAAGACGCTGCCGCTGGAGCCGACGCACCCGCTGTCGGCCGACGAGCGCGAACAGACGACGCTGTGGGAGACGGCCATCACGGACTACGTCAACCAGCAGACGCTCAAGTTCATCCTCGGCCAGCGGCCGCTGAGCGAGTGGGACACCTACGCGAAAGAGCTCGAGGCCAAGAACGCCACTCAGTACGTTGACACCATCAACGGCGCCTACACGCGGTACAAGAAGAACCACGGCTGAGCGCGGCGCCCCGGCCGCGCACCCGGCAACTCCGCCGGGCGCGGCCGGGCCGGCCCGACTGGGATCCGGCGACGGACGGGGAGCGACGTCATGAGTGACACGGCCGGTGCCCGCCGGCAGTTCGGCGAGGGCCCGCTCGCGCGGGCCGCCGCGCTGGTCTACACGCTGCTGGTCGTCGAGGCGTTGCTGGTGGTCACCACCGCGCCCGGGCTGGTCCTGCTCGTCCTGCTCGACCGCGACGCCAGCAACGTTCCGCTGGCCGCGGCGTGCGCCCTGCCGCTCGGCCCGGCGGTCTCCGCCGCGCTGTACGCGCTGTGGCACCGTGGGTCGGACCTGACCGACCTACGGCCGGCGGTGGCGTTCTGGCGCGGGTACCGGCGCAACGTCGCCGACGCCCTGCGGATCTGGGTACCGCTGCTGGTGGTACTGACCGTCGTCGCGGTGAACCTCACCCATCTCGGGGCGGCCGGCGTGCCCTCCTGGTGGGCGGTGCCGCTGGTGCTGGTGGCCGTGGCGGTGGCGCTGTCGGCCGCCAACGCGCTGGTCATCACGTCGTTGTTCGCGTTCCGGACGCTCGACGTGATCCGGCTGGCGGGATACTTCCTCGTGCGCCGGCCGACGGGCACGCTGGCCAACGCGTGCCTGCTAGTCGTCGCGGGCGGCCTGACCGCCGCGTCCTCGGAGGCGGTGACCCTGCTGCTGAGTTCGGTGTTCGCCCTGGCGCTGCTGCGCGACGGCCGCGCGATGGTCGCCGAGGTCCACGAGCGATTCACCACCGAGGGGGCGGGCGGCCGGTGAACGCCCGGATGGCCGGCCTCCGCGCGCGGCTGCGCGGCTTCGCCTTCGGCGGTGACTACAACCCCGAGCAGTGGGACCGGGCGGTGTGGGACGAGGACGTCGCGCTGATGCGGCGGGCCGGGGTCAACCTCGTCACGCTCGGCGTGTTCGCCTGGGCGTCGCTGGAACCGGAGCCGGGGCGCTTCGAGTTCGGCTGGCTGGACGAGGTCATGGACCTGCTGCACGCCGGCGGCATCGCCGTCGACCTCGCCACGCCCACCGCCGCGCCACCGGTCTGGCTGTCCCACGGGCACCCCGAGGTGCTTCCGGTGATGGAGGACGGCAAGACCTTCGGCTTCGGCAACCGGCTGCACTACGACCCCACGTCCCCCCGCTACCGGCAGCACGCCGCCCGGATCACCACCGCCCTGGCCGAGCGGTACTCCGGCCATCCCGCGCTGGCCATGTGGCACATCAGCAACGAGTACGGGCCCATCGCGTACACGCCGGGAGCCGCCGCCGCCTTTCGGGACTGGCTGCGCCGCCGGTACGGCGACGACCTCGACGCGCTCAACGACGCCTGGTACACCCGGTTCTGGAGCCAGCGGTACACCTCCTGGGATCAGGTGGCCCCGCCCGAGCTGCCCCGGTCGTGGTCCAACCCGGCCCGGCGCCTGGACTTCCAGCGCTTCGCCTCGGACGCGCTACGCGAGTGTTTCATCTCCGAGCGCGACATCGTCCGCTCGTACCGCGACGACCTGCCGGTGCTGACCAACTTCATGCGCTTCTACCGGCACGCCGACTACTGGCGGTGGGCCGCCGAACAGGACGCGGTGGCGCTGGACATCTACCCGGACCCGGGGCGGGACGACTCACGCGTCGCCGCCGCGCTCAACTTCGACCTCATGCGCTCGCTGCGCGGTCAGCCGTGGATCCTCATGGAGCAGGCGGCCAGCGCCGTGTCGCAGTGGCGGGTCAACAACGTCAAGCCGCCGGGGCGGATGCGCCTCGGGTCGTACCAGGCGATCGCGCACGGCGCCGACAGCGTCATGTACTTCCAGTGGCGCGCCAGCCGGGGCGGCCACGAGCGGTTCCACTCCGCGATGCTGCCGCACTCGGGCACCGGCGCGCGCACCTGGCGGGAGGTCGAGGCGCTCGGCGCCGAACTGCCAAGGATCGCCGAGGCGCTCGGGTCGGGTTCGCGGGCCGAAATCGCCGTGCTGTTCGACTGGGACGCCTGGTGGGGGCTTGAGACGGCGTACGGCCTGCCCCGCAACGACTTCGACTATCCGGGCATGGTGACCGACCACTACCGGCCGCTGCTGGAGGGGCATTTCGCGGCCGACGTGGTCTCGTTCGACTCCGACCTGAGCCGGTACCGGGTGCTGGTGGTGGCCGGCGCGCACCTGGTCAGCGACGGCTTCGTGGCGCGCCTGGAACGCTTCGTCGCGGCCGGCGGCACGCTGCTGTGCTCGTACTTCTGCGGCGTCGTCGACCCGCACAACCAGGTGCGCCAGCCGGCCTACCCTGGCGCGTTCCGCGGCCTGATCGGCGCGTACATCGACGAGTACTGGCCGGCGCGCGACGGCGAGACGTTCGAGGTGAGGTTCGCCGACGGGACGACGTCGGTCTGTGACTGGTGGCAGGAGAGCATCCACCCCGAGTCAGCCCGGGCCGTTGCCTGGTATGCCTCGGGCTCACTGAGCGGCCGGCCCGCGGTCATCCAGAACCCGTTCGGCTCGGGGCGGGTCGTCTACGTCGGCACCCGGTTGCCCCCGGCGACGCTGCACGACACGGTGCTGGCGACGGTACGCGACGCCGGGGTCGCCCCGCTCGTGGAGGCCGCCCCGGACTTCGTGGAGGCGGCCCGGCGCGGCAACGAGCACGCCGAATTCCTGTTCCTGCTCAACCACTCCGACACCCGTACGGCCCGCGTCGCCGTCCCGGCGCCGGGCGTGGACCTGCTGACCGGCGTGGCGGTCGGGGACCACGTGTCGCTGGACCCGCTGGCCGTCGCGGTGATCCGGACCGAGCGCCAGAGGCAGCCGGCCGCCACCTGAGGCCGGCCGCCGGCGACAACCGGGGCGGACCACGCGCGACGGGCGCCGTCAGTCCGGCGTATGTGTCGCGTCGAGGCTCATCGGCGGTGGGTGGGGCAGCGGGTGGGCGCCTTCCGGGCGCAGACCGTCGAAGATGATGGCCAGGTACCGCTGCCACAGATCGGGTGAGGCATCCGGCACGTAGCTGGTGACGTAGTTCGGTGCGCACATCAGCAGGATGACGTCCGCGCCGGTGATGTCGGCCCGCACGGCGCCGTGCTCGCGGGCCCGATCGACCAGCCTGTGCACGGTCTGGAACAGCTGCGCGCGGACCCTGGTGACCTCCGCGTTCAGCTCGCCGGCCTCCTGCAGGAACGACAGGTCGCGTTGTTGGCGCTGCTCGGCGGCGACGGTGAGGAACTCCGATAGCGCCGCGCCCGGATCCGCCGCGTCGAGCAGCCGTTCGCCGACCGCGTTGAGCGCGTCGATCCGGTCGAGGACGATCGCGGCGAGCAGGTCGTCCTTCGTGGGGAAGTGCCGGAAGACCGTGCCCTTGCCGACGCCGGCGCGGCGGGCGATATCGGCGACCGAGGCGTTCAAGCCCCGCTCGGCGAACTCGTCCGCCGCGGCGGCCAGCAGCGATTGCCGGTTGCGGCTGGCATCGGCACGCAGCGGACGGGTCGAGGTCACGTGACCACCCTAGCAAGTTGACCGCCCGGTCCGCTTATTGCTACGTTCAGCACCGGAAAACCTGACCGCGCGGTCCGTTTAGGGGGCAGTCTCATGAAGGCAGCTGTGGCGACCGGGTACGGGCCGCCCGAGCGGTACACGGTGGCCGAGATACCGGCACCCCGGCCGGGGCCGGGGCAGATCCAGGTCCGGATCGCCGCCGTCTCCATCAACCCGGCGGACATCCGTCTACCGAGCGGCGACTTCCGCGACACCGTGCCGCTGGCGTTCCCGCACGTACCCGGCAACGACTTCGCCGGCACGGTCACCGAGATCGGCTCCGGCGTGACCGACTACCAGGTCGGCGACGAAATATTCGGCCAGGCCGTGCCCCGCGCGTTGCGCGCGATGGCCGGCGCGACCCGGCCGTCGTTGAGCACCGGATCGCTGGCCGAGTACGCGGTCTTCGAAGCCGACACCCCGTTCCTGGCGCGCCGCCCGGCCGGCCTCGACGTCGAACGGGCCGCCGCTCTGCCCACCGTCGGCCTGACCGCACGCGCCCTGATGGCCAGCGCCAAGGTGCAGCCGGGCGAGACCGTGTTGGTCGTCGGCGCCACCGGAGGCGTCGGTACCGCCGTGGTCGCGTTGCTCGCCGGCGCGAAGGCCCGGGTCATCGCCACCGCGACCGCCGCCGATGCTGGCATCCTGCGGGCTCTCGGCGCTGACGAGACCATCGGGTACGCCGAATCCGCTTACCCCGCAGGCGTTGACGTCGCCCTCAACCTGACCCTGCCCAGCGATCGGCTCACCGGCGTGGCGGCCGCCGTCCGCCCGGGTGGGCGACTTCTCACGATCACCTATCCCGTACCGCAACAGGAGTGGCTCGGCCGCGACGACGTCGGCCTGCAGTTCGTGCTGGACATGGAGGGTACCTTCGGCGGCATGCGTGAGGTCGGCGAGTTGGCGGTCCGCGGGGAACTGCCGGCGACGATCGGCCGCCGATACACCCTCGACGAGGGCGTGCGGGCATGCGTCGACTTCGCCAGGCGGCACACCACCGGCAAGCTCGTCGTCACGGTCTGAGGGTGCTGGGCGCGCTATCGGCAACGCCCGGGTAGCGGCAGAGCTCGGGTCGAACCGGCGGCTGGGTGGGTCCCTCGTGACCCCTTGTCCGCCGGTTCCGCCGAAGGTACGTGGTGCGCCCGCCGTCCGATTCCCCGTCCTCGCCCGGGCCGGTGAGGTGTTTCTCCGGGCGGTTCCTGGGCAACTGCGTCCCGGGGTCCGAACGGAACAAACAGGCGCCATGAGTTCCGAGGGCCTTCGGCGCCGCCGAGCGACCGGCGCCGGACGATTCGCGGACGACCCGGCGGAAGGCGTTCATGAGCTCATCGGAGACCAACCGGAGCGCGGCCGGCCGTGCGTCCGAGTCGAGAGCCAGGGTGTCGCCCACCGAGGCCAAGGACCAGCTGGATTCCCGGCGCTGGTGGATCCTCGGGGTCGTGGGCCTGGCCCAGATGATGATCGCGCTGGACAACACCGTGATGAACATCGCCCTGCCGTCGGCGCAGCAGGCGCTGCACTTCTCCGCCGGCGACCGGCAGTGGATCATCACGGCGTACACGCTCGCGTTCGGCAGCCTGCTGCTGATCAGCGGGCGGCTGGCCGACCGGCTGGGGCGCAAGAACGTTCTGGTCATCGGCCTGATCGGGTTCGCCATCGCGTCGGCGGTAGGCGGCGCCTCCCGCAACTTCATGTGGCTGGTGACCTGCCGGGCGGTGCAGGGCCTGTTCGCCGCGTTCCTGGCGCCGGCCGCGCTCGCGGTGCTGACCACCACGTTCTCCCGGGGGCGGGAGCGCGCCCGGGCCTTCGGCATCTTCGGCGCCATCGCCGTCGGCGGCGCCACGATCGGCCTGCTGCTCGGCGGCGTACTGACCGAGTACCTGTCCTGGCGCTGGACCATGTACATCAACATCGTGGCGGCCATCCCGGCGGCCGGTGGCGCGATCGCGCTGCTGCCGGGGCGTGGACCCGCGGCCTCGCACGCCCGCATCGACATTCCCGGTACCGCCACGGTGTGCGGTGGGCTGTTCGCGATCGTGTACGGGTTCGCGAACGTGCCCCGGGACGGCTGGACCTCGGTGATCACCGTGGGCTTCCTGGCCGTGGGCGCCGTGCTGCTGATCGCGTTCGTGACCCTGCAGGCCCGGGTGTCCAACCCGTTGCTGCCGCTGCGCGTGCTGGTCGATCGTACCCGGGGCGGCGGCTACCTGGGCATCCTGCTGGCCACCGGTGCCATGCTCGGCGTCTTCCTGTTCCTCAGCCTGTACCTGCAACAGATCCTCGGCTACAGCGCGGTGCGCACCGGCCTGGCCTTCCTGCCGCTACCACTGGTGCTGGTGCTGGTGGCGGCCGTGCTGGGCCCGGCGCTGGTGCGCCGCGTCTCGCCGAAGGCGACCGTGCCGGTCGGCATGCTGCTGGGCGCGGCGGGCGTGTTCCTGCTGACCCGCATCAGCCTGACCAGCGGGTATTTTCCGGTCCTGCTGCCCAGCATGATCGTGCTCGGCGTCGGGCTCGGCCTGGTCTTCTCCACCAGCTCCAGCATCGCCACCCTCGGCGTGCTGTCCGAGGACGCCGGGGTCGCCTCGGCCACCTTCAACACCGTGCAGCAGGTCGGCGGCTCGATCGGCGTGGCCGTGCTCAACACGCTGGCCGCCACGGCCACCGCCCGCTTCCTGATCGGCCGGACCTCCACCACCCACAACACGGCACTGGCCTCGGTACACGGCTACGTCACGGCGTTCTGGTGGTCCACCGGACTGTTCCTGGTGGGCGCCCTGGTCACGGTGCTGCTGCTGCCCGCCTCGATACCCGCCGGGCTGCGCGACCCCGGCGAGGAGACCCGGGTGGTGCACACCTGATCCGCCGATCGTGCCCGGCCGGCCACCGCAGCGGCCGGCGGCTATCCGCCGAGGCCGTCCACAGTGGCGAAGGCGGCGGCGATGCCGGCCCGGTCGGTGCCGGCGGCCAGCAGGCAGTGCAGCAGGATGCGGGCCTTGACGGAGTCGAGGAACCCGGCCCGGATCAGGCCCCTGGACAGCAGGTCGCGTTCGGAGCCGGGGAAGCCGTAGGTGCCGGACAGGACGGGGCCGGCGCCGGTGCGGGAGGCCAGCACGACGGGGATGCGCGCGGCGGCCTCGGTGAGGGCGGGCACCCAGGTGTCCGGTACGTGTCCAGCACCGAACCCGGCGACCACGAGCCCGTCCAGGTCCTCGGTGAACCGGGGCAGCAGGGCGGCGTCGTCGCCAAGCGTGGCGGTGTACAGGCCGACCCGGGGGAGCGCAGCCGGAGCCGGGTTGTGGCGGGGGTGAGCATCCCCAACCGGTTCGCGGGGGAGCGCGGTCGGCTGGCCCGGAGCCGCCCCGATCGTGTACCGGCGGGCCGGGCGGTTGACGATGACCGGGGAGCCCTCGACGACGTACCCGAGTGGGCCGCCGGTCGGTGAGACGAACGTGCCGGGGCTGGTGGCGTGGCTCTTGCGTACGCGGCCGGCGGCGTGAATCTCGTCGGCGAACACCACCAGGCAGCCCAGCCCGGCCGCGTGCGGGCTGGCGGCGACCTGGACGGCGGCCAGCAGGTTGGCCGGCCCGTCGGCACCGGCCAGGGTGGGGTTGCGCATGGCGCCGGTGACGACGATCGGCGCGGTACCGGTGCGCAGCAGGTCGAGCAGGTACGCGGTCTCCTCGATGGTGTCGGTGCCCTGGGTGACCACCACGCCCTGGGTGCCGGCCGCCAGGCTTTCGCGCACGGCGCCGGCCAGCTCGGTGAGGTCGGCGAAGGTGACGGCGGCGCCGGGCCGCGAGCGGAAGCTGACCACGTCCAGCTCGACGCCGGCCCCGGCCAGCCCGGGAACCGCGGCGACCAGCTGCTCGGCGCTGAGGCTGGGCACGACGCCGCCGGTGCCGGTCATGGCGATGGTGCCGCCCAACCCGAACAGGGTGACCCTGGGCGGCGATCCTGGGGTGGTTGACGGCACGGCGGTTCTCCCTCCATCGGCGCTACCACGGCGACCGTGATCAAGTTTATCGGCCGAGGCGAGGTTGGCCGGAACGCGGCGGCACCGGCCCGGCACCCGGCCGACCACGCGCCCGGCACGCCGCGGCCTCGGTGGTGCTCGCAGGTCACCACTACACGGTCGGGTCGGGCCGGACCCACCTGGTGGTGAAGGGCAAGTAACCACCAGACCTAGGCGGTGACGCGCCCGTGCCGGTCACGGCGCGAGCGCGTCACCGCCGTTCCGGCGAACCAAATCGCGACCGGGTGCGTGGCAGAGGGTGTCCACCTATTCACCGTCCGACGTGAGGTCAGGATGTCCCACGCAACGTCCCGGTCCAGGCGGCTGCTGCGGCTCGCCGCCGTGGTCCCCGCACTCCTCGGTGTCCTCCTCGCCGCCCCCGCGTTCGCCAAGGGTGGCGGTGGCGGCGGTGGCGGCGGCGGGAACCAGACCACCGCCCCCAACCTGCGATCGGTCACCTTCGCGCCGGCCACCGTCGTCGGCGGTGGTGCCTCCACCGGTACGGCGACCTTCGTGGCGAGCGCGTCGCAGGGTGCCGTCGTGAACCTGAGCAGCAGCGACCCGGCCGTGCTGACGGTACCGACGGAGGCGGTCGTGCGCCCCGGCCAGTCCAGCACGGCGTTCCCGGTCGCCACCCAGGCGGTGACCGCGGCCACCACGGTGACGGTGACCGCCAGCGCGTTCGGCACCACCACGGTGACAGCGACGATCACGGTCACGCCGGGCACCCCGCCGGCCAAGGACACCGTGCGCATCACCCTGGCCCAGTGGAAGACCGGTCACCTGAAGATCCAGGCAACCAGCAGCAACCCCAACGCCGTACTCACCGTCTCGCTGGGCTTCGCCCTGACCAACAACGGCGGCGGCAGCTACTCGGACGAGCGGAACTGGTTGGACAACCCGCGGCAGATCACCGTCACGAGCAACTTCGGTGGCTCCGCCACGGCGACGGTCACCGGCTGACCCCGTCGACCCCGCGTTGGCGCCGGCCCACGAGGTTGCGGGCCGGCACCAACGTGTCCGGGGCTGACCACTGCCGGGTCGGATCGGGCCGGACCCAGCTGGTGGTCAAGGACAAGTAGCCTTCAGGCATGGGCGATGACGCGCCCGCACCGTCACGGCGCGGGCGCGTCATCCACGTCGGGGGAGCGCTGGCATGGGGGAGCGCTGGCATGGGGGAGCGCTGGCATGAAAATCGGTAATCGGGGCGATCTGGACGACCTGTTGTGGCACTTCTTCGCGGGCATCCACGAGTTGCTGCTGGAGCTGGCCGGGAGGGTCCCGGACGACCTGCTCACTTATCTGCGCACCGCGCTGGTCGATGGAGATCTGGCGATAATCCCGGACACCGTGGCGGGATCGGCGGCGACGCTCGGGATCTCGCTGCGGCCGGCCAACCTCGAGCTGCTGCAGATGATGGTCGGCGAGCGCGATCTGGCAGGCGCGGACCTGGTGGCCGTCGCGGAGGACATCCCGGCCACGGACCACCGGTTCGCCCCGGTGCCGGCCGGCGCGTTGGCCTCGGGCGGATCGCGCATCCCCGCCAGCCTGGACCTCAGCGGCTGCGGTGCGGACCTGACCGACCTGCCGGATTCGCTGGCGTCCCTCGCCGACCTGGCCGAGGAGCTGACCGACCTGGTGGACGAGGCGGTGGTGATGGAGGTGCCCGACCACGAATGCGTGATCGGGCTGTGGCGCGCCTGGCGGTTCGGCCCGGCCGGGCCGCCGCGCGACGCACGGCGGGTCTTCCTGGTCGAGGTGGCGCCCGACACGCTCGCCTGGGACCTGGAGGCGCGGATCCGCAGCTGGATAGTGGACACCCTGGGGGACGGCTCCTCGGACATCGAGGTGTACTGGGCGGGTGACGAGCTGACGCCGTACCACCGGGCGGTGCGCGCGAACGCCGCACTGCTGTGGGCCAGGGGCCGTGGCGCCGATCCGGAGCGCGTCAAGGGCTGAGGAGTCCAACCCGGCGCGTTCGGCTCGGTCAGGCCCGGGCCGCCCGCCATTCCGGAGCGAGGACCGACCACATCTCCATGTCGTGCCGCCGGCCCCGGTACGGGTAGCTCTCCCGCAGCACGCCCTCCTTGGTCATCCCCAGGCGCTGGGCCACGGCGATACTGGCCTGGTTCGCCGACGAGACCACCCACTCCACGCGGTGGATGCCGCGCTCCTCGATGGCCCAGTCGATGATCACGCGCGCCGCCCTGGTCACCAGGCCCCGGCCCACCGCCGCCGGCTCCAACCAGCAGCCCGCCTCGGCGGTGCCCCGCCCGACGTCCATCGTCCTGAACAGGACACCGCCGACCAGCGTGCCATCCGCCCAGATGCCGTAGACGCCGCCCCGGTCGGCGGCGACCTTGTCCGCGTACGACTGGAGGAACTCGCGGCTCGACGCCAGGTCGGTGACGGCGTCGGGCAGCGCGATGTACCGCCCGATGAACTCCCGGCCCCGATCCATGTGGGTCAGAAACTCCTCGTCCCGCCACGGCTCGAGCGGGCGCAGCCGCGCACCGTCGTCGCCCAGCGACACGTCGCTCAGAGACACCGAAGACATGTTCCCCCCGCACTAGCGTCGACGTCACGCGTCATCCGCAGCGGATCGTCTCACGAGCGCCGCCGTCATGGCTGTCCCGCGCGGCGTCGCCCGCGCCGGTCGCGGGACAGCCCACCGATCGGTGGAGTGGCTCCACCGTCCGGCCGATCGCCGGGCTCAGCCGTTGGACCGGCCGGCCGGTCCATGCGCTGGCGAACCCTGACTGCGACCGTTGAGCCAGTCCCGGCCGCGGCGGCCGGGCCGGATTGGGGGACCGCAGTGAGCAAGCCAGAACGCGACCACGTGAGTCGCCGCGGGATTCTCGCCGGAGCGGCGGCGGTCGCCGGCGCCGGCGTGGCGGGCGCGATCGGCGCCGTGCCGGCTCAGGCCGCCGGATCGGCCCAGGCCGCCGGATCGCCTCAGGAGGCGGTGCCTGGGCGGCTGGGGCCGGTGACGATCCGGCCAGGGGATCCGCGGTACGACAACCTGTTGCGTGGCAACAACTTCCGGTTCGTGGGCCGGCCCGATGAGGTGCGCGTGGTCGGGTCGACCGACCAGGTGGTAAAGGCGGTGTCCGACGCGGTGCGCTCCGGCCGGCGGGTGGCGGTGCGCAGCGGCGGGCACTGCTTCGAGAACTTCACCGCCGACCCGGCGGTGCGGATGCTGCTGGACCTGTCGCCGATGGACGCGGTCGGCTACGACGCGGGGCGGCGCGCGTTCGTGGTGCAGCCGGGCGCCACGCTCGGCCAGGTCTACCGCACCCTGCTCAAGGGCTGGGGCGTCACGGTCCCGGCGGGCGGCTGCCCCGAGGTGGGCGCGGGCGGGCACTTCGCCGGCGGGGGGTACGGGCCGCTGTCGCGCCGGTACGGCTCGGTGGTGGACCACCTGTACGGCGTGGAGGTGGTGGTGGTCGACCCGGGCGGTACGGCTCGCGCCGTGGTGGCCACCCGGGAACCGGACGACCCGAACCACGACCTGTGGTGGGCGCACACCGGCGGCGGGGGCGGCAACTTCGGGGTGGTGACCAAGTACTGGCTGCGCTCGCCGGACGCCACCGACGGCGAGCCGTCCCGGCTGCTGCCCGCCGCGCCTACCGACATGCTGGAGTGCCTGGTCATCTGGCAGTGGGACGACGCGATGACCGAGCAGGCGTTCACCACCCTGCTGCGCAACTTCGGCACCTGGCACGAGCGCAACAGCGCGCCCGGCTCGCCCAACGCCGGCCTGTACGCGCTGCTCATGCCGGCGCACCGCACCGCCGGCCAGTTCCAGCTGGTCGTGCAGACCGACGTGGGCATCCCGAACGTGAACGACCTGGTCACCGATCTCGTGTGCGCGGTGAGCGCCGGCACCGGGCTGACGCCCGTCCTGAACGAGCGGCGGACCATGCCGTGGATGCACGCGACGACCTTCCCCGGCCTCGGCGAGCCGGGCGACGTGATCAGCCGCCGGTACAAGATCAAGGCGGGCTACCTGCGCCGCTCGTTCACCGACGCCCAACTGTCCGCCATCTACCGCAACCTGACGAACTCCGCCGGCAACTCCAACTGCGGCATGCTCATGATCGGGTACGGCGGCCAGGTCCGCGCCGTCGCGCCGGGGGCGACCGCGGTCGCCCAGCGGGACGTGGTCATGAAGGCGGTGTACCAGTCGGTCTGGTACGACGAGGCCGACGACGCGGACAACCTCGCCTGGGTCCGCGACTTCTACCGCGACGTGTACGCGGCCACCGGCGGGGTGCCGGTACCGAACGAGGTCAGCGACGGCTCCTACATCAATTACGCCGACGCCGACCTGGCCGATCCGGCGTGGAACACCTCCGGCGTGCCCTGGAGCACGCTCTACTACAAGGACAACTACCCCCGGCTGCGCCAGGTGAAGGCACGCTGGGACCCGCGCGACGTGTTCCGGCACGCGCTGGCGGTCGAGCCGCCCGCCTGAGCGGGGCCGGCGCCCCCGGTGGGGCACCGGGGCGAGGAGGGTGCGGCGGTGCCCGGGGCGCGATGGCAGACTTGCGCGCGATCGTCGAAGCACATCCCACGGGTTGATCGGAGAAGCGTGACTATCACAAGTGAGCCGGCGGCCGCGCCGGACAGCGTCCCGTTTGACCGGCAGGACCAACTGGAGCAGATCCAGGCCGGCCTGGTGGCGGGCGAGAACCTGCTCGCGGTGTACGACGCGCACGGCATCGGTACCGGGTTCCTTGGCCTGACCGACCGGCGGGTGATCATTCAGGATAAGTCGTTCGTGGGGGAGAAGCTGGCCGTGACCAGCGTGCCGTACTCGCGGATCCACAGCGTCAGCGTGCTGAGCAACAAGTCCTTCGCCGGCTCGTTCTTCTCCAGCGGCACGATCGGCATCCACGTCGGCACGCTGACCTACGAGGTCGAGTTCCGGGGCAGCGAGAAGGCCCAGCACGTGCACAACGAGATCCTGAACCGCATCGTCGGCGACTGACCGTCGAAGCTCCTACGGGCGGTCGCGCGAACCGATGTTCACCGGTCCGCGCGACCGCCCGTACCCTCACAGTTGCGTCTCGACCCAGCCCAGGACGGTCGGCGCGGTCGTGGACAGCTGCTCACATCCCGAGTCCAGCGACGAGAAGCGCTGCTGCGTCGCGTCGTCGACGCAGGAGTACAGCGGCGCCGACGGCGCGTCGGCCGGCTGGCTGGTCCAGACGAAGCCGGTCGCGGCCAGCAGCGTGTCGCCGCCGCACGTGCCGTCCGTGGACAGGTACTCGCCGGTACCGTTCTGGCACATGAACAGCGAGGTGGAGCCGGGCATCGGAGCCGTGCTCACGTACGCCGGCTCGCCCGGTACCCCCAGGTTGTCCTGCCGCACGTAGCCGACCGGGAGCCCGCCCACCGGGGAGGTCCACGACTGGCCGGTGTCCGTGGCCTGGTAACGCACCAGGTTCATCAACGGCCGCAGGTATCCCGCCAGGCCTTCGACCGACTTGCCCTCGCACTTCGGATCGTTGGAGTCGAAGTGGAAGTTGGTGCCGCCGGAGATCCAGTCGCACCGGTACAGCGGAACGGCCGCAGTGGTGTCCTGCGCCTGGTTGTACACCAGCCCGATCGGCCCCAGCACCGTCTGCCCCTCACACCCGGGATCCTTGGAGGTGAACTCGTCGATCCCGCCGATCAGGCAGGCGTAGATCTCCGAGGTGTCCGGGGCGCCGGCCGGCGCCAGGGCACCGATCGGCCCCTCGAACTCGAACCCGAACGGCACCGCGCCGGTCGCGGAGCTGATGTGCGCGGAGGTGTCCGTGCTCTCCCACCGCGTCAGCTCTCCCGCGTACGGCGTCTGCGGGCCGGGTGCCGCCAGGAACGTCGCGTCGGCGGCGTCCGTGCCGGTCTCGGCTCCGGCGAACGCCTGCACGTTGTCGATCTGCCCGGCGAAGTACTGCGCCGGGGAACCCGCCGCCTTGCCGCGCCCGACCTCCAGCGGGCCGGTCGCGGACCAGTTCTTCGTCACCGGGGTGGCCGACTGGCCGACCTTCTGCCCGTTGACGAACAGGTGCACGTCGCCGGTCGCGGCGTTGTACGTGGCCGCCACGTTGGTCCATACCCCCGCGACCGCATTGCCACCGGTCACCAGGGTTTCCGTCGGCGCGGCCACATCCGATCCGGCCACCTGCACCCCGAAGCTGGGCGTGCCGCCGTCGTCCCGGTACTGCAGCGCGAAGTCGCTGGTCTGCGCGCCGTCCTCGCTGACGATCGTCATCGGCGTGTCACCGAGGTCGGGCAGGTTCACCCAGGCCGACACCGTGAAGCTCTGATCGGTGCGCACCACCGGGGCGCTGGTCGCCGCGAACCCGGTCGAGCCGTCCAGTTGCAGCGCGTCACTGCCCAGGCGCGACTGGTCCTGCGGATCGACTTCGGCGCGGGACGCCCCGCCCGAGATGGTGGCCGGGTTCCAGTTGCCCGTCGCGTCGGCGGCCACCGAGCCGGTGCCCTCCTCGAAGTTGTACCAGGCCTCGGGCTGCAGTGGCAGCGACGCGAGGTTCGCCGCGTTGGTCAGCGTGTCGTCGGAGACGTCGCCGGCGGGCTCCACCACGTGGTCGAACAGCCGCACGTCGTCGACGGCGCCGTTGAACGGATCCGAGGGTGCGCCGTCGAACATCGACCGACCGATGGTCACCGGCCCGGCCGCCGACCACGTGCTGGTGTGGGCGAGCGTCCGGTCGAGCACCCCGTTGACGTACAGGGCCATCTGGTGATTGCCCGCGTCGTAGCTGCCGACCAGCTGGGTCCACTGCCCGACGGCCACGGTGGCGTTGGAGTTCAACCGGTAGTTGAAGCCGCCGCCGTTGGTGTCCGACTCGAACATCACGAACGCCCAGTGGCCGTCCGGCTGCGCCTGCAGTTGGAAGCCGGGCGCGTGTACCCCGTCCATCGACACGGCGGTCGGGAAGTTGCCCAGCTTGTCCACCCGGACCCAGGCCGACACCGCGAAGCTCTTGCTGGTGTCGATCGCCTTGCCCGGGGCCGCCTGGATGTAGTCGGTCAGCGAGCCGTTGAATTGTGCGGCCCCGCCGACCCGGCCGGCCGTCCAGGACCCTCCCTGGTTCAGCCCGGCCATCGTCGCGTCCAGGGGTGCCACGCCGTCACCCGGCGAGTCCAGGGTATTGGCCTGGTTGAGCGCGCCGTCCAGCGACCAGTGGTGCACCGCGTCCTTGCCGGTGTCCACCTTGAAACAGTAGGTCGTCTGCGGGCTGACGTTGTTCGCCTTGTCCACGCTGAACACGACCAGATGGTTGGGGCCGAACGACTTCGGGGTGATCGGCACGCTCACCGACCCGCCCGGGGTGGGCGCCGCCACGAACAGCGCCGGGGCGTCCAGACCGTAGAAGTAGCCTGCGATGTCCGACGTGGTGGTGGTGCTCGTGCCGGTGCCGTTGGGCCCGAGGGTGAAGCTGCCGGTCTGCCCGATCCCGCCGTTGAACGCTCCCGGGCAGGTCGGGTCGGTGGACCCCGGGTAGTCGGTGGAGGCGATGCTGGGCAGCACCGACGGTGCCGTCTCGTCGACCGTGAAGAAGCATGTCGCCGAGACCCCGCCCGAATCCGTGCCGTCGGACGCCTGCGCATGCCAGCTGATGACCCGCCCGTCGGTCAGGGCCGAGGCGGGAATCTGCGCGGTGTACGCCGTCCCGGAGGCCTTCAGCGGTGACGTGACCGAGCCGAGCTGGGTGCTCCCGGCGAACCAGGTGAAGGTCAGCTTTACATTCTGCCCGTCCGGGTCGGTCGCCTTCGCGCCCAGCGCGACCGTCCGCACCCCGTTGGCCTGCAACTGCGGGTTGAGCACCTGGGCCCCGGACGTCGTCGAGCACGCCTTGCCCGCCGTGGTCAGCGAGCTCGGCGTGGCCGGCCTGCGGTTGTAGGTGATGACCAGGCTCGGGTTGTTGGCGAACTTCCGCCACGCCAGCTGGTCGTTCTCGTCGCTGGCCCGCAGCATGAAGGTGACGCCGGTCTGCGACACCGTGGTGTTGGGCCACATCGTGCTGACGTCGTACCCGAATGTGGTGGGCGTGCACCCCATGGACTTGGTGGCCAGGACGCTGCCGCTGGGCTGGTTGTTCCAGGTCGTGCCGTTGTTGATCGAACCGGTCGACTCCAGCTCGATGTCGCGTGCCGAGCAGGACGAGCCGAAGGTCTCGGCGACGTTGAACTCCGCGTGCTTGACCAGGCCGCCGTTGCTGTGCAGGCTGGCGACGCTGAACTGGAAGTAGGAGCGGGCCACCCCGAGCCCGTTGCACTCCCCGGATGGGACGTAGCAGGCACCGACCTTGGCCTCGGCGCCGTCGATGCCGCCGATGAAGTACGTCTGGTTCGGGAAGCCGAGGAACACCTTGTCCCACACTGTACGCGCGGGGGAGAAGTCGGGGTCGATCGTCACCGGGTACACCGTGCCGGCCGAGTCGAGGAACGACAGGTCCGGCGACAGCGTCACCGAGCCCGCACCGGTGCTGGTGCCCACCCTCGCCTGGTGCCCGGTGGTTCCCTCGGGTCCGGCGGTTCCGCCGGCCGGGTCCGTCACGGTCGAGTCCCACATCAGCGCCGGGTCCGAGCCGAGCACGGCGGTGTTGTGCGCGTCGAGCACGGTCAGCCCGCCGTCCGGTGTGGACACCAGTCGCAGGCCGCCGCTGGTCGCCACGCCGAAGCTGACCCGCCGCAGGGCGCGATTGGCGGCAGCCTGCCGGGACGAGACCACCAGCTGCTCGGAGAAGCCCGAGTCCGCCGCGGTCACCCGCAGGTCCACGCCGGGCAGCACGCCCGGATAGGTGGCCGTGGCGCCGGACAACCGGGGCGCGGGCAGCGGGGCCGGCCAGGACAGCGTGAGGCTCCCGCCGCCGACGCTCAGCGTGGCCAGTTTCGTGCTCCCGGCCGCGCCCAGGGTCAACGGCAGCGTGGTGGCCACCGTCGAGACCCCGGTGGCCGAGGTGCGCAGGGTGGTGTCGACCGGCACCCACGTGCCGCCGCTGCGCACCCGTACCGGCTGGGCGTGCTCGTCCAGCGTGAAGGTGCCGTCCGGCTGCGCGGTGGTCTGGCCGGTGGCGGTGGTCATCGCGTCGACCACCACCGGCCGCTTGGTGGACACCGCCTCGCGGGAGGCGGCGTCGGCCGCGGAGACGGCCGTGGCCGTGGCCGGTGCGGCGCCGGCCGAGGTGTCCTGCTGTGCCGACCCGGCCTGAGTGGCTGAGCCGGCCTGAGTGGCTGGGTTGGCTTGGGTGGCTGAGTTGGCCTGGGCCGCCGCCCCGGCTCTGCCGGGTGGGGCGGCGGACAGCCAGCCGTACCCGGGAATGGCGAGTGACCCGACGGCCACGACAACAGCGAGCGCACCGGCAAGGCGCGGTAACCGGATAGACATTCAGTCCCCACACGACTTCGGGCCGAGATCCGATACCTCGGCGTCGGCAGCATCGCCCGCTTCCGAGCCAGGCTCAACACCATTCGCCCTGCGCCGAATGGTGCCCGGCCACGATCGGACGGTGACCGTGCGGTGGCCCGGCGGCAGCCATTGCCGACCGCGATCGGTCGGCTCCGCGCCGTCCACCTGAGCCAAACAGGTCTCATGACACAGACGCCAGCAGCGCCACGCCCCCTCCCACGGATCGTCGGCCGACGGGCCTCGCGGGGATCGACGAACTCGGAGCCGGGGGAGAGGGCCAGGGCCGGGGGCCCCGGTTCTGGGCGTGCCTCGCCGCACCGAGGTGATGCGAGGCACGCCCTGGTTGGTCAGTGCCCCTTCGGGTCGCTGGGCGACGGGTAGAAGCTCAGGCCCACGGTGGTCCCGAGCCCCAGCGTCGCGCTGATCCGCTCACCGACTCTGCTCGCCCATTCCGTCAGCTTCGGCACGAGGAGGGCCGCGCCGCCGGCCCCCATCGCCCTCACGAACGCCGGCGCGTACCCGAACCCCGCGGCGTCCGTCGCGAGGGCGGCCACGTCGTTGCCCGTACAACCTTGGGTGCAGTCGTCGCCGAATGACGCGACGTCCACGGCGACGCCCGCCGCGGTGACCTCGCCCGCGACAAGTTCGGTGTCCAGCGCGAGAATGGCGGGGGCGGCCAACCCGAAGGAGAAGGCGGTCGACAACACGGCCAGTCCGAGTCCGAGACCCGTCATGATTGCCGGATGGTTGCCGATCCAGTCGGAGTAGTTCTTGAAACCCTTCTTCACATGGTTCCATCCCGACGAGAGCAACGAGGAGATGCCACCGCCGAGGCGGCTTATGAGGGATGGCGCGGGCCGGGGCTTCGGGCTGGGGATGTGGCTGTTGTCGTAGCTCTTGATCGGCACCGGCGGGCGCTGTACCTTCGGGGGCGCATACGGTGAGCCGCACGGATACAACCCTCCGCAGCGGTCGGTCGAGTAGCCGCAGTACTTCGGGAGGATCGAACAGATCAGGTTGCCGTAGCCACCCGATGACCCCGATCCGCCGGTCGGTTTCGCCGGCGGCTTCGGATGGGTCAGCTGGGGAGGCAGGTCTTTCTCGGGTACGCAGTCGCCATTGCCGTTGCTGATGCAGCCGGACATCCCGGGGAGTTGCCCGCTGGGGTCGCTCATCGTCGCGGGGTTGTCCTGGGAGTAGACGTACGGGTCGAAGTCGGCCGGCTCACTCGGCACGAGGATGGGGTCGACGGAGGTGAACCGCCCGAGCGAAGGGTCGTAGTCGCGGGCACCGAGGTGGGTCAGCCCGGTCGTGGTGTCCCGGGTGCCGCCGATGAAGCCCCGGTCGCCCGGGAAGGCGGTACCGCCACGGGGGTTGCCGAACGGGTCGAAGCGCCGCTTCGTCACGGCCAGCGTCCCCGAGTCGATCTCCAGGTTGGTGGTGCCCTGGGAGTCGGAGACCAGGTACGTGACGGTGGCGCCGACGCGCCGCGCGACGGTCAGGTTGTCGTAGGTGTAGTAGCGGGTGCCGGTGGCGCCGTTACCGCCGGTGCCGACGTGGACCTCACCGCTGGGCAGGTAGAGGGTGGTGCCGCTGGCGTCGTGGGCGATCAGCCGGCTGCCGTCGGCGGCGTAGAGGTAGCTGGCGGTGCTGGTGCCCTCGGTGACCTGGCTGGTCTGGTCGTTCTGGTTCCAGGTCAGGGTCTGCGCGCCGCCGTCGGGGCCCGGCCGGCCGGTCGTGTCGCCGGTGGCGTTGTAGGCGTAGCCGGCGGTCTTCGTGCCGGCCGGGCTGGTGGTGGTGACGCTGGACAGCGCGTGGGCGTGGCCGGCGGTCGCGTAGCCGTAGTCGGTGGTGGTGTCGGTGCCGCCCGCGGTGGTGGCGTGCTGCACCTGTTGGGTGCGGTCGCCGAGCAGGTTGTAGCTGTAGGTCTGCCAGTAGGCGGCCGGTCCGCCGAGCGCCGCGCCGGGCGTGCCGCAGGCCGTCGCGGTGGTGGTCCAGGCCTGGGTCAATCGTTGCAGGTAGTCGTAGCCGAAGCACTGGTTGTCGGTGGCCTGGCCAGGCATCTGGTCGGTCTCCGACGTGATGGTGCCGGACAGGTCGTACCCGTACCGCTGGGTGTCCACGTTGCCGTCGCTGTGCAGGGTCTGCACCCCGATGGTGGTCAGCCGGTCGGTCGGGATGTCGCGGGTGAGCGTCTCCCAGGCCGCCTTCGTGTCCGGACCGAACTGCAGCTGCTCGACCTGGTTGTCCTGCCCGTAGAGCGTGTTGGTGACGTAGAAGGCCAGCCCCGACATGCTGACCGCCGCGCCCAGGTAGTCGTAGGTGTAGCTGAGCGCCTCGCTGGGCAGGTTGCCCAGGGCCGGGGTGGTCACCGTGTTGGGGCTGCCGTCCGGCTTGTAGGTGGTGGTCGTCGTGTACGTGCCGGAAAGGCCCTTCTGGGTGTCCGGGATGACGACGGACTGCTTGGTGGGGCGCCCGTCCGCGTCCACCGCGTCGATGGTCTGGCTGTATTCGGCGCCGCCCGTGAAGGTGCTGGCGGAGCTGGTGAAGCCCAGGTTCGGGTCGTAGGCCCAGGATGCCAGCAGGGTGCCGGCGGTGCTGCCGTCGTACTGCCCGGTCTTGCGATTGAGCGCGTCGTACGTGTAGGCCAGGGTCTGGCCACGTGCGTCGGTGCTGCTCAGCAGGTTCCCGTCCACGTCGTAGGTGGACGTCGACGTGCCCTTGTCCGGGTCGGAGGCACTGGTCTGGTCGCCGCGTACGTCGTACCCGTAGGTCCAGCTGTCGCCGGCCGCGTCGGTGATGGTGGCCTGCTGGCCGGCGCGGGTGTAGGTGTAGCTGGTCGTGTCGAACGACCCGGTCGGCGTGCTGCCGTGGTATTGGCGCAGTTGGGTGGTGTTGCCTCGGGCGTCGGTGTACGTGGTGGTGGGTGTGGTGCCCACCGGTGGGGTGACATCGGTGTGGTCGCCGCCGTACGCGGTGATGGTCTTCCACGGGTTGCCCGCGGCGTCGGTGGCCAGGTTGCCGTTCTCCAGTTCGGAGACGACCACCGCGCGCTGCGCCCCGTCGTGCTCGGTGAGAGTGGCGTGCGGGATCAGCGTGGGGTCGGTGCTGACCGCCAGGGTGCCCGACGGCGCCGCCGCGTTGATGTACGCGGAGTTTTCCCGGGTGACCTGCCCCTGCGAGTCGTAGAAGGTGTCGGTGAGTTCGCGCCAGATCGCGGTGGAGCTGGTGGTGTTGTTGTGCGCCGGCACCTGGGTCTGCCGCTGGCGCATGAACCCGTCGTAGAGGGTGTAGCTGGTCTGGTAGTTGCCGTTGGCGTCCAGGGCGGAGGTGCTCTGCCAGCTGGCCGCCGAGGTGCTGACGGAGTACCCGAACTTCTGGCTCGGGCTGCTCGTGGCCGGCCGGTCGGGGTTCCAGACCTGGGTCAGCCGGCCCAGTGCGTCATAGGTCAGGGTGGTGGTGTTCCCCGCCGGGTCGATGGTCTTGACGGGCTGGTCGAACGCCACCGAGTCGACCGTAGTGGTGATCTTCCCCAGCGCGTTGGTCGCGTCGGTCTCGCTGGTCGGCGCGGGACTGCCGGCGACCGGCGCGCCGTAGCTGTCCCTGATTTCGTTGCCCAGCGGATCCGTGCTGGTCAGCACTCGGCCATACGCGTCGTAGGTGAAGGTGTCGGTGGTGACGTAGTGCGGCGTGGTGCCGGAGTACGAGTCGACCTCACCGGTGGTCAGCGCGTCGCCCGCGCTGTTGTAGGTGTGCGTCTCGTCGGAGATGGCGTCGGCCGGGAAGGACAGGGCGGTGCCGCAGGTGGCGCCGACCGTGGCGACGTCGGCGGGCAGGTCCACCAGGTTGCTCGTGCTCACCGTCGCGTAGCTGGTGGTGACGCACTGGTCGTCGGCGGCGGTACCGGTGTCACCCAGGTCCGATACCTTGGTAGGGAGGTCGTGGGTGTTGAAGGTGGTGTCCGTCTCGGTGGTTCGCCAGCCGCCGGCCGACAGCGCGGTGCGGGTGACATCCTTGCCGGTCTCCACCATGTACGCGCTCAGCGAACCCTGGGTGGCGGTCGGTCCGTTCTGCCACGGTGTGGTGATCTCGTCGGTGACCACCGGACCGTCCACCCCGTTGCGGGTCACCTCCTCCAGCTGCTGACCCGACAACTGGTTCGCGTCCGGGTGCACGCTGCCCTGTGAGTCCGTGACGCTGGCCGACCGGGTACCGCTGGTCAGCTTGTCGCCGTCCATGCCCCGGTAGTAGGTGTAGTCCACTTCGGACTGTGCGCTGTTCGGGTCGAGCGGATCGCCGTCGATCACCTGGACGTTCTGGTACCCGCGCCAGGTCGACCAGGTGCGCCGGGACGCCGGGACCAGCGCGTTGTCGGTGTAGTGCCAGGCGCCGCCGTTCTTCGGGTACTCGTAGGTGGTGACCTCGTCGGGGTTGCCGCCGACCGTGTCCTCCTCGCTGATCTGCCCGACGACGTACTTGGCGAACCAGTCCGTGCGCTGGTTCGCGTTGTCCGGCGGGGTCCAGATCTGCGGGAAGCACCGGGTGGTGTTCGTGTCCGGGGTCGGGAACTTGGCCGGGTCACAGTCGGGTGCGTCGTACGCGACGTCCAGCACGCCGCCGGACTCGTTGTCGATCGAGGTGATCCGGTACTTGTCCATCGGCACTATGCCGTCGCCCGGGGTGTTGATCCGGTTCGGGTAGGTGATGCCGTGGAACGTCACCGCCGGGGTCGACGTGCTGCCGCCCACCAGACCGGTGCGCTGGATGCTGTTCAGCCACATCGCGTCGCCGGACGTGTCGCCCGGGTCCGGGTAGGACTGCGTGAGCGTCCACCGGTCCACCGGCGTATAGGCGGTGCCATTGCGCACCTGGGTGGTGACCGTGGACAGCCGCTTGGTCGACCAGAAGGTGGGGGATATGTTGGTGCCGCATGACGTGGCCGTGGCGGCGCACGCCTGGTCCCAGGGCACGTCCGGCCAGTTCGCCGCGTTGTGCGTGTCGCACGCGGCTCCCGAGGTGACGCACCGGTCGGCGATCCCGAACACTACCTGGGCGGCGGCCGGGGTCGAGTACACGCTGTCGGAGCGCAGCCCGTAGTCGATGCGCTGCAGGGTGCCGCCGCGCACGTAGGAGACGACCTTCTTGCCCAGCAGTTCGCCGTACGCGTTGGTCTCCGGCGTGTAGTAGTAGGCGATAGCGTCGCCATGCGGATCCACCACGTAGTCCAGGTTCCAGCGGTATGCCTGAGTCTGCGCGGAGTCGGCGAACGCGGTGGTCGACGGGTTCTCCGGATCGGAGCCGAACACCGGCGCGGTCAACACCGACTGGGTGGCGGTGTCGTCGCCGGTCCAGCCGGGCAGGTGGTTCATGCCGAAGTAGTACCTGGTGCCGTCGGTGGTGGTGACCACCCAGTACTCGCCGTTGTTGTCTCCGTTGTCGTTGGTGGTGCTGGTCAGGTGCTGGACGGTCTCACCGTTGTCATCTTGCGGGTGCCAGGTGTCGTTGGAGACCTTCACCAGCGGGGTCGACAGCCCGTTGAGCATCAGGGAGGCGTTGTCGGTCCCCCAGCACTGGTCGCCGGTCTGGTTGGCCGGAGTGCCGGGGTTGGCGTCCACGCAGGACTCGTACCCGCGGGTGATGAAGCCCTCTTCGAGGTTCCAGCCCTCACCGAGCCAGGACGGCTGATTGTTGGTGGTGGCGGTCTGTCCGTCCACTGAGGACGATGCGTAGTCGGCGGACACCGTGGGCTCCAGCCCACCGGGTACCGACGGCACCGTCATCGGGTACGACCAGGAGAATTCGCCGCCCTCGGTCGCCACCTGCCAGGTACCGGCGTCCGACAGCGCGGTGGCCTTGTAGGTGCCGGCGTCGCCGGATGGCGAGGCGGCCACCGCGAACAGCGAGTCCGATCCGGAGGCGGATACCTGGGCGGACACCCGGCCGGTGGTCGCGTCGTTGGTCGAGGGCAGCATCGTGCCGGTGCGGCACGACGGCACCGTGGGCGTGGTGGCCGCGCAGGCGGGCAGCTTCACCACCTGGAGGCGCTGCGCCCAGTCGCCACCGTAGGCGTTACGGAACGACGAATAGTCCACCGACACCGTGGCGGCCATCGCCGCCGTCGCGTCGGTGCGGTGCAGCTTGAACATCAGGCCGGCGAGTCCGGCCGTCGCCGCCGCGTCGTGCGCGAGCACCTGCACGCTCATCGAGCCGCGAACGCCCGCCGATCCCTGCTGGCCTGCCGAACCCTGTGCGGCCCCGGCCTGGGCCGATGTAGTTCCAGCCGGCTGGGCCGTCTTGGCGCCGGCCGTCCTGGCCCCGGCCGCGGAGGCCGAGGTGGCCCCGGCCGGCTGGGCCGCGCCGACCCACACCGGGAGCGTTCCGGCCCGGGCGGTGGACGCGGTGACCGCCACCCGTGCGGTACCCGCCGTGGGCCAGCTCACCGAGGGCACCGCGCGCAGCGCGTGCGCGCT
This sequence comes from Rugosimonospora acidiphila, assembly GCF_039543385.1. Classification (NCBI taxonomy): domain Bacteria; kingdom Bacillati; phylum Actinomycetota; class Actinomycetes; order Micromonosporales; family Micromonosporaceae; genus Rugosimonospora; species Rugosimonospora acidiphila. The sequence goes on along the minus strand of NZ_BAABJQ010000009.1, from coordinate 61,696 downwards.
CGCGGCGTCGACCGGTCGTGCCGGGCGGGGGGTGGCCGCCCGCACCGGGACCGGGGTCTGCTGCTGCGCCTTGGGCGCGTGGTTGGTGGGCGCGGCCGCGGCCGGAAGGGTCGGCAGCCCCACCAACATGGAGACGACCAGAGCGACGGCGGCTCCGGCCGCCGTCAGGCCTCTGAACACCAAACGTGATAACCAAGCGGACATGTAGCCCCCACACCGCATCCGATGCCCTGGTCCGACGCCACGGCGAACGCAGTATCACCTCCACCTTCGGGTGCCTCAATTCCTTTCGGCCCAGGCCGAATGGCGCGCCGGCGGCCTGGGCGTGCGGGCCTGGGCGACGGTACCGTCGGGGCAGGTGGGAACTTGGTGGATGAGGGCGGCGGTGGGTCTTCCCGCCGCCGCCTCGCCGTTCGCCCGGGGTAGACGCGCGCTCGGGTAGACGTTCGCCCGGGTAGACTGGCGGGCACCGGAGGTTGATCGTCATGTCCACACTCGCCGTCGCCCTGGGGCTGTCCACCCCGGTGATCGCGGCGCCGATGGCCGGTGGTGCCGGCACCCCGGCGTTGGTCACCGCCGCCGCCCGCGCGGGCAGCCTCGGGTTCGTGGCCGCCGGGTACAAGACCCCACAGGCGCTGGCGGACGACATCGACACCGTCGCCGGTGCGTCCGTACCGTTCGGGGTGAACCTCTTCGCGCCCAATCCGGTGCCGGTCGACCGCGCGGCGTTCCGCCGGTACGCCGAGCTGATCGCCGTCGAGGCGCGGCGGTACGGCATCGCCCCCGATCCGGGCGCGCCGGTCGAGGACGACGACCGTTGGCACGACAAGCTCGACGTGCTGCGCGCCGCACCGGTCCCGGTGGTCAGCTTCACCTTCGGCATTCCGAACCGCGACGACCTGGCCGCGCTGCGCCGCACCGGCGCGCTGCTGGTGCAGACCGTCACCACCGTCGAGGAGGCCCGGGCCGCCGCCGAGGCCGGAGTGGACGCGCTGGCGGTACAGTCCGCGGCCGCCGGGGGACACTCCGGCACCCTGACCCCAACCCGCCCGCTCGCCGAGACCCCGATCACCGACCTCGTCGCGGCGGTCCGGCACGCGGTGGACCTGCCGGTGATCGCGGCCGGCGGGCTGGCCACCCCCGACGGCGTGGCGGCGGCCATCCGGGCCGGGGCGGACGCCGTGGCCGTCGGCACCGTCCTGCTGCGCAGCGACGAGGCGGGTAACTCGGCGACGCACCGGGCCGCGCTCGCCGATCCGGGGCGCACCGGTACGGTGCTCACCCACGCGTTCACCGGACGGCCCGCCCGCGCGCTACGCAACGCGTTCACCGACCGGTACGGCGGCCTCGCCCCGTACGGGTACCCGGCGCTGCACCACCTCACCGCCGCCATGCGCAGGGCCGCCGCGGCGGCCGGCGATCCCGAGCGCGTGCACCTGTGGGCCGGCACCGGTTACCGGCACGCCACCGAGGGGCCGGCCACCGAGATCCTCACCCGGCTGGCCGCGCGCCTCTGATCGGCGCCCGCCGAGAACCCACGCCCTCGCCGGTGGGCTACTCGTCCAGCGTGCGCCGGATCGTGTCGGCGGCCCAGTCCTCGTACTGCTGCCAGGTCCAGCCGGCCTGCCCGGTGAGCATCTGGTACACCTCGACGGAGAGCACCGCCCACAGCCCGTCGTGCTCCCGCGGGCTCAGCTCCCGGCCGGCCACGAGCGTGGCGCCGCGCCCGATGTCGATGCGCCGCCGCTGCTCGTCCTCGCGCAGGTGCCGGGCCAGGTCGGGGTCCGACGCCGCCGCTTCCCGCAGCGCGAGATGGATCCCGGACGAGCGGCGGTGGATGGCGGTGACCAGCCCCGCCGCGGCGGCGATCCGCTCGTCGCGGGATCCGGATGACAGCGCCTGGAACGCGGGCCGCTCGACCAGCGGGACCGCCTCGGCGTCACCGACCAGTGCGGCGTCCAGCGCCAGCGTCAGCAGTTCGCCCTTGGACCGGAAGCCGGCGTAGAGCGTCTCGACCGACACGCCCGCGGCCTTGGCGATGTCGCGCATCCCGGTGCCGGCGAAGCCGCGCGCCGCGAACAGGTCGCCGGCCGCGGCGAGGACGGCCGCCCTGGTCTCGGCGGCCTGCTGCTCGCGGCGCGGCGACCGGTAGGGGCGGCGCGCCGGCTTCTGGTCGGTGCTCGTCTGGTCGGTGCTCGTCTGGTCGGCGGTCATACGCGCGCCGCCGCGACCGCTGGGGGCGGCTCGGGATGCCACCGCGCGGCGGCCCGGCGCCGGTAGGCGCGGGCGAACCCGTGCACCAGGATGAACCGGGGTATGGCCGGAACCACGTGCACGACTACCTTGTACCCCTCGGGATCGATGCCGTCGAGCAGCCAGTGCCCCTCCAGGCCGAGCTGGAGGAGAGATTTCGACTTGACATTGTACTTCTGGTCCCAGGCGTGCCAGTCGGCCCGGCTGATGCTCGCCACCACCACCGGCATGGCCTCGTCGACCTCGCGCCGCAGGTGCGGCACGAGCACGGGCATCAGCGAGTCCAGCGCCACGACGAGGTCCGCCCGGGCGTCGTCGCCGGCGGTGGCCGCGTAGCGCCGGCCCGCCGCGGCCAGAGCCTCGGCCGCGGGCGCTATCCGCCGGTGCTCGGCGTCCAGCGAGTCGAGCAGCGGGCCCGCCTGCGGGTCGCGCTCGCGGACCAGTGGCCAGAGCCCCTCGTCCTCGCCGGTGTGGTGGGCGTGCAGGAAATCCATCAGCCACACCACGTGCTGCCCGAGCGCCTCGCGCTGCCGGCCGCGCGGGTATGGCTGGGCGGTGACCACGGTGTGCGTGCGCTCCAGATCGCGGCGCAGCGCGTCGTGCACGATGCCCATCATCCGGGTGTCCGCCGGTTCGGAATCCGTCGGCATGGCGCCGCTCCCCTCGTCGTCCTGACGAAAGGGTAGAACAACACTGTCTTGACTACAATGGCGTTCAACTGAATTTGCCGGATGGGCCACCCGCCGACGATCGGGGAGGGGTTTGTCGACGCGTCGCCGGGCGTCACCGGCAGACGAGGAAGCCCGAGTGGACACCGAACCGGTATGCGCCCTCACGCGTGATGGTCGCGGCGATCCGGGCGCGTACCTCGTCGAGCACGGCCGGCGTCAGGTCGACGGTGGACATCGAGCCCAGCCAGCGCATCACCGGCTCGGGATCGGGCGCCGCGATCGTGCCACGGAAGTCGAGCCGCTCGACCGTTCGGAAGTGCCGGCGGGCCACCCGCTCGCCGTGGTCGAGGTCGAACCGGCGGGACACGTCGCGCACCACCGGCCCTCCGGTCAGCTCGCGCACCACCTCGGCGTGCAGGTCGCGTACCCGCCGCTTGTCGTCGGGCGCGTTGGTGGACAGCAGTACCGTGCCGCCCGGCGCCCGTACCCGCGCCAGCTCCGCCACGGCCGCCTCCGGCTCGGGTACGTGGTAGAGCATGTGCATCGCGAGCACGGCCCCGCAGAACCCGGCGCGCACGGGCAGCGCCGCCGCGTCGGCGGCCAGTGCCGGCGGGCCGGTCGCCGCCAGCATGCCCATGGACAGGTCGGCGCCGAAGACGGGGCGGTCGGGCCGGTCGGCGCGAAGCGCGGCGCAGTAGTGCCCGGGTCCGCAGCCCACGTCCAGCACCGGGCCGGGCGCGTCACGCAGCAGGCGCACGGCGGAGCCGACGATGTCGTGCGGCGGGTCGCGATACTCGTACAGGGCCATCCGGGCGCCGAGCCGGTCGGGGTTGGCGTACTCGCGGGTGGTCAGGGTCTCGCGGTCGTATAGCTCGTCGAACGCCACACCGTCAGACGGTACCTTCCACGGGCGGCGCGGGGCGTGGAACAGTAGGCGCCGGTCGATGGAATCCGGCCACCGGACGGGCGGCGAAGGTCTGTTCGAGATCGACCAGCCCACGGTGCTGGAGTTCAGGGACCCGGTGCTGCGCCGGCTCGGTACCCGGGCCCGACGACCCCGGGCGGTCGTCCCCGGGCACCTCCCATGGACGTAGCCGGGCGGGCGCGGGTACGCCCGACGGGTTATCGCGGCAGCCGCCGCGTGGCGGACGACGGCGCGCCGCCGGGCTGGCAGCCTGGGCTCATGGCGAGCATGAGCGGCCCGCGACCACGGGCCATCGCGATACTGATGACCCTGGAGGCCGCGAGCCTGGCGGCCGCGTCCTCGATACACCTGACCCACGGGTCCACCGGCGCGGGCATACCGGAGGCGATCATCTGCGTGGTGCTCGCGGTCGGGGCACTGGTGGTCCACCGGAGGGGGGCGCGGTGGCGCGCCACCGCGCTGGCCACGGTCGGCTTCGCCATCTTCGGGTTCCTGGTGGGCCTCAACAGCACCCTGCGCGGGCACCAGTTCGGCGACATCGCCTACCACGTGACGGTGCTGCCGGTGCTGATCGTGACCTTCGTGCTGGCGCTGCGCTCCGGTAGCCCGGCGCCCGGCGCGCCCGCGCCGGGCCGACCCGAAACGCCCGCCGGCGCGCCCCAGCAGCCGTAGCGACCGGTTGTCCCCGCCCGGCGACATATGGAAGGATGTCGCTGTCCGCGAAGCGGATCATGGTGGCTGGCACGCGGAGGGACGAGGCACCGTGGAGACCACGCCCGGCGCCGCACTCGTCCGCGCGGCCCAGGCCGGCGACCGCCGGGCGCTGGAGACGCTGCTCGGCGCGTACCTGCCGCTGGTGTACAACGTCGTCGGGCGGGCACTGAACGGCCATCCGGATACCGACGACGTGGTCCAGCAGACCATGCTCAACGCCATCCAGGGGCTCGCGGGCCTGCGCGAGCCGGAGCGGTTCCGGTCCTGGCTCATCTCCATCGCGTACCGGCAGATCCACGAGCTGGGCCGCACGCGCGGCGCGGCCCTGGCCCGGCACCGGCCGCTGGACGACCGGGCGGAGGCCGCCCACCCGATCGACGACTTCGCCGAGGCGACCATCGTCCGGCTGGGCCTGTCCGGGCAGCGCCGGGCGCTGGTCGAGGCGACCCGGCTGCTGGACCGGGACAGCCAGCGGGTCATCGCGCTGTGGTGGCAGGAGCTCGCCGGCTCGCTGACCCGCGCGGAGGTGGCCGCGGCCCTCGCGCTGCGCGCGCCGCACGCGGCGGTGCGCATCCACCGGGCCCGGGCCCAGCTCGACCTGGCCCGCGCGGTGCTGGTGGCCTGGCGGGCCGACCCGCGCTGCCCTGGGCTGGTCGCGGCGGCGCGCGGCCGGCCCGGCGGGCGGGATCGGGGCGGCCTGCCCGGTCTGGACGGCCCGGACGGCCCGGACGGCCGGTACGACCCACGCTGGCTGCGCCGGCTGGGCAGGCACGTGCGCGACTGCGAGCTGTGCGGCCAGTGGGGCCGCGACCTCGCGCCCGTCGAACGGTTGCTGCCCGGCATCGCGCTGCTGCCGGTCCCGCACGCCTTGGCGGGCAGGCTGTCGGCGCTGGTGGGCGCCGGCCACGGCGCGGGACCCGCGCTGGCCGCGCCGGCCGCCGGGGCGGCCCGCCGGCTGCTGCGACACCTGAGCGCCAAGCACGCCGCCGTCGGCGCCACCGCGCTGGCCGCCGCCGCGGCCGTACTGGTGTACGCGGTGTTCTACCAGCCGGGTCCGGACCCGGCGCCGGCCATCGCGGCCCCGCCACCGGTGACCGTGCCCGCCGCGGCCGGCCCGACGAGCGCGACCGCGAGTCCGGCGTCCGCCAGCCCCTCCGTCTCGCCCCCTTCGGCCACGCCGTCCGCGACCGTGACGGCACCGGTCAGCGGGGTCACGAGCGCCGACATCTTCGTCGCGACCGGGGGAAGCGACGGCGGCGACGGGAGCATCGCGCACCCGTACGCCACCCTGTCCAAGGCCGTCTCCGTGGTGCGCCCCGGGCAGACGATAGCGCTGCGGGGCGGGCTGTACCGGCCGACCGTGCCGGTCACCATCACCACGAGCGGCACCTCGGCGCGCCGCATCGTGCTGAGCAACTACCGCGACGAGCACCCGGTCATCGACGCGACCGGCATCCCGGCCGACAAGTGGTACGTCACCCAGCAGGCCAGCTACTGGACCGTACGGGGTCTGGAGATCAAGGACGCGCCGAGCCACCCGTACGTCTGCGAGTCGTGCCGCTCCGACATCTTCACCCGACTGTCCATTCACGACAGCGGTGACTCGGCACTGATCCTGCGCGGAGACAGCACCACCGACAACCAGGTGCTGGACAGCGACTTCTACGGCAACCACGACGACGCCACGCACGGCGAGAACGCCGACGGTCTGGACCTCAAGTTCGGCTCGGGCACCGGGAACGTGGTGCGCCGCTGCCGCACGTTCGACAACGCCGACGACGGCGTGGACTTCACCGAGTTCACCAGCCCGGTCACGGTCGAGGACGTCTGGTCGTACGGCAACGGGGTCAACCGCTGGGGCATCGCGGGCTTCACCGGCGACGGCGACGGTTTCAAGCTCGGCGGCGGCGACCCGGCCGCCTCTGTCGACCACACCGTCACCGGCAGCGCCGCGTGGGACAACGCCAGCTACGGCTTCTCCGAGAACGGCAACGCGGGCCGGCTGACGCTGAGCATCGACACCGCGTACCACAACGGCAGCGCGGGATTCGCCTTCACGCACTCGTCCTCGACGCTGCGGGGCAACCTGTCACTGGCCAACGCGGGCAGCACGGGCAGCGCGACCGGCGCGGGCGACGTGATGCTGGGCGACGCGGTCACCGCCAGCGGCAACTCCTGGAACCAGTCCGGCTGGAGCGTGTCCGCCCTGCGGAGCACCGACCCGGCCGGCGCGCGGGCGGCCCGGCGGCCGGACGGCTCGCTGCCGGCCACGACATTCCTGACCAACACGAAGGACCCGGCGATCGGCGCACCGATGAGCTGACCTGGTGTCGATTCTCAGATCATGGTGGCTTTCCGCCCTCACGAAGGGGGAAAGCCACCATGATTCCGCTACCTCCCGCGCGGGCCGGTCGGGGGACCGGGTCGGCCGTTACGGGTAGCGGCCGTCGAGCAGGCCGTCGATGTACTTCTCCAGGTTGGTGTACCCGGTGTGGTCGAGGTCGCCGGTGGCGTCCGAGGCGCTGTTCGGGTTCAGGCCGTGCCGGGTCTCCCAGGAGTCGGGCATGCCGTCCCGGTCGGTGTCGGTCGGCGCCGTCGCGCCGCTGATGGTGCCGTACCCGTCGTTGCCCAGCCCGGTCGCGGTCTGGTGGCTCCACAGGTCGCCGGCGCCGCCCAGCGACGTGACGTCGGCCATCACCTTGGTGTCCACCTGGTCGCGCGGCAGCGCGCCGGAGTGCGCCACCACGTTGGCGTACGCGCTGGCGGCGCTGGTCGTCGGGATGCCGGAGGTCAGCGGCGACCACGGGCCGGCCAGGGCGGTCGCGCCGCCGCCCAGCCCGAGCGTGGAGCCGTTGAGGCTGCCGTCCCGGTTGCTGTCCAGCAGGTTGCCGCTGTTGTAGACCGCCTGGTTGCCCATCTGGTAATACGCGTTGCCCGCGCTGGTGGTGCGCGGCCCAGTGATGAAGTAGTTGCCGACGAAGTCGTGGGTGAAGTGGCCACTGGAGTTGCCGGCCGTGTACCCGGCCTGGTAGTCGTACACCACGTTGTTGATGTACTCGGTGTTCGCCTTCGCCAGCGGGCACCGGTTGTGCGAGTTGGCGAACAGGTCGTTGTACCAGGTATACGGCCCGGTTTCGGTGTGCGCGGCGAACTGCTGCCCGATCGGGTCGGAGTCGATCGAGTTCTGTACCGTGATGTTCGTGGCGCCCACGCTGTCGATGTTGTTCCACTGGGCGAACTCGATGGACACGTGGTCGAAAATCATCTTCGTCGTGTCGAGCAGGTTGATGCCGCTCTTGGACGAGTCCGGGTCCAGGTCGCCCTGGCGGAACCGCACGTCGCGCACGATGTCGTTGCTCGCGCCGTCGAAGGACACCTCGCGGCTCATGATGCCGATGCCGCCGCCCGGTGCGGTCTGACCGGCGATGGTCAGGTTGCTCTTCGCCGAGACCGGTGAGGACAGGCTGATGTACCCGCCGACGTCGAACACGATGGTCCGGTTGGACGCGCTGACCGCGTCCCGGAACGAGCCGGCGCCCGAGTCGTTGAGGTTGGTCACGTGGTACACGGCGTCGCCCCGGCCACCGGTGGCGGAGGCGCCGTAGCCCACCGCGCCCGGGAACGCGACGACCGGGCCGCTCGGCGGCGAACTGGTGGGTCCGGTCGTCGGGCCGCCCGTCGGGCCCGAGACGAGGTTGAACGACCACTGCATCCGGGAGATGTCGGAGCAGGTCTCCTGGACGATCGGGTTGTTGCCGGCCGTCGAGCCGTCCAGATCGCTGACGCACAGGCCGGTCCCGACGCTTCCGACCCGGTACTTGCCGGGCGCGGCGCCGGACGCGGTGAAGGTCCATTGCTGGTTGGTCTGGCCGCTGCCGCAGCCCCACTGCTGCAGGCGCAGGCCGGAGGTGGTGGAGCCGGACGGCACGTCGACGCACATCCCGCTGTTGACGTTGACCAGGTTGGCGACCCCGGAGCCCACCGAGACCACGCGCCACTGCTGGCGGGTGGCCCCCGCCGCGCACGCCGCCTGTTGCAGCAGGGCACCGCTGGCCGTCGAGCCGGACGGCACCTCGACGCACTTGCCGCTCGCGCCGGCCGCGAGCTGGTACACGCCGCCGTTGGTCGGGGCGCTGGCCGCCTCGGAGGGCAGGGCCGACACCACCACCGCCGCCGAGGCGGCCGCGACCGTGGCGACCGCCGCGGCCAGGCCCCAGAGCCTCGTTCGGGACCGCGTCGCTTGTGTTCGAGACATCGCCTCTTCCTTCTGGTACGCCGAGGGTCCGCGGCCACGATCCGCGCGGCCGGCGGGGCCGCGCGCGCCGCGCCGCCGGGTAGTAGACGGCGTGGAAGGTGGGCGGATTACGGCTACCGGAGGAAAAAGTTTGACGTCCCGACTAAAGCCCTGGTCCTAGGGCAGCCGGTACCGCACGATCCGGCCGTGCACCCGGAAGCCCAGGGCGGCGTAGACCTGGCGGGGCACCGGGTACCCGTCGTCGCCGCGGGCGTAGACCAGCGCCCGCCGGCCCCCGGCGTCCCGCCACGCGTGCAGCAGCGAGATGCCCAGGGCCCGGGACAGCCCCAGGCGCCGGTACTCGGGCAGCGTGCCGACCGGTTCGAACTCGCCGACCCGGTTGACGTCGTCGTACCAGCCGAGGATGTACGCCGCCAGTTCGCCGTTGGGCGCCACGGCCACCCGGTCGAACTCCCGGCGGTACGGCCAGCGCGAGGCCAGGCCCGCGTACACCTCGTCGGTCAGCCGCGGGTTCCAGACCGTCCGGTGCAGGGCCGCCCGCGCCGGCAGCTCATCGTCGGCCAGCGGGCGCACCGTGAACCCGGCCGGCAACTCCGGCACCGGCGGCAGGTCGGACAGTTCGCGCTGCAGGTTGAGGAAGAAATGGTCGGGCAGGCTGGCCGTGCGGCCCGCGCGCACCAGCGGCGCGATCAGGGCCGCCTCGGTCTCCAGCACGCCCACCGCGACCGGCTGCCCGGCCAGTCCGGTGGCCCAGTCCACCACCTCGTCGACCAGCCCGTCGGCGAGCCGCGGGTCGACCATCAGCGCCAGGGTCGCCGGCAGGGTCAGCCAACCGAACCCGACGATCTCGCCGTTGCGCTCCCAGAACGCCATCCGCTCGTGCGGCCCGCCGCCCGGTGCGAAGCTGAACTCCCAGGCGATGTCGCCGAGGTGCCAGCGGCTGTCCGGCGTCCAGTTGTATTGGGTGAACCGCAGTAGCGGGGCGAGGTCGGCGACGCCGCTATAGTCGCGGCGGGTGATGGCGGCGGTCACGAGCGGGTACCTTACCAAGAGCGGTCCCGGGCGGGCCCGTAACCGCGAGTGGTGGATCGGCTGTGGTGGTGGATCGGCTGTGATGGTGGATCGGCTGTGGTGAGTCACGAACTCCGGCCCGAGGTGGTCGTGCTCGGCGAGGCGCTCATCGACCTGGTCGATGGCGGGGACTCGCCGTACCAGGCGCACGCGGGCGGCGGCCCGTACAACGTCGCGATTGGCCTGGCCCGGCTGGGCGTGCGCACCGGGCTGCTCGCCCGGCTGTCCACGGATCCGTTCGGCATGCTGCTGCGCGAGCACGCGGAGCGTTCGCACGTCGACCTGTCCGCCGCGGTGGTCACCGACCAACCCACCACGGTCGCCCTGGTGCGGCTGCGGGACGGCGCGGCGACGTACCATTTCCAGGTCGACGGTACCGCCAACTTCGGCTGGACGGACGCGGAACTCGACGCGGTGGCCGTCGGACATTCGATCGTCCATTTTGGATCCCTGGTGTCCTGGACGCCGCCCGGTTCGGGACCGGTGCACCGGTTCGTCGCCCGGCTGCGCGACCGGGGTGACGTGCTGGTCAGCTACGACCCGAACGTCCGGCCCCTGCTGCAATCCGACCCGGATCGCGCCCGGGCCGACGTGGAATCGGCGGTCGGCGTCGCCCACCTGGTCAAGGCGAGCGCCGACGACCTCGCCTGGTTGTACCCGGGCGCAGCCGCGGCGGACGTCGCGGCGCGCTGGCTGGCGGCCGGCCCGGCGCTGGTCGTGATCACCCTGGCGGACCGCGGCAGCGTCGCCTTCCGCCCGACCGGGGCGCCGGTCGCCCGGCCGATCCGGCCCGGCCCGGCCGTCGTCGACACGATCGGCGCCGGCGACGCGTTCATCAGCGGCCTGCTGCGCGGCCTGTGCCGCCGGGGCGTGGCCGGGCCGGCCGACCTGCCGGGCATCGCCGGCTCCGCGGACACGATCGGGGCCCTGCTCGACGAGGCGTCCACCGTGGCGGCGGTCGCCTGCTCGCGCCCCGGCGCGAACCCCCCGTGGCGTGACGAGGTCGGCTTCGACCGCACCGGCGGGTAGGGCCCCGGCAGCGACCGGGCGGGGCGGCTCGACCACGGCACCGGTCTGCTAAACGACTCCCGTCGGTGCGGGATCGACATCCCAACGCCGACCGCCAGCACGCACGCGATGACGGCACGAATGAGTCGCATTGAACCTCGATTTCGCGTGCGCATCCGGAAGGGGTCCGGATCGATGCACTATCTTCAAATCGTGAATGCGTGAATCACTACGACGCCCACGGCGGTGAGACCAGGCCCACGTTTCGCGGGCCGGTGGCGCGGCGCGACCATATCGATATGACGATCGCCGAGACTTACGTTGAGTTCGCCACGTGTGAGGCGCGCGGCGTGTCGCCCGCGTACGAGCTGCTGTCGCTGGCCGTCTCCCGGGACGCCGACCTGCTCGCACTGCTCGACACGCTGCCGCCCGGCAAGCGCCAGCCGAACCTGCTCTTCGGCGTCGTCCGGCTGCTCGGCGGCCCGATCGGCGACCCGGACGCGTTCCGCGAGTACGCGGTGGCGAACTGGCCCGAGATCGAGGCGCGGATGCGCACCCGGGCCACCCAGACCAACGAGGCCGGCCGGTGCGCCCTGCTGCTGCCGGTGCTCGCCGCGCTGCCCCAGCCGCTCGCGCTGCTGGAGGTTGGCGCCTCCGCCGGGCTGTGCCTGTACCCCGACCGGTACTCCTACCGGTACGGCGACCACACGGTCGGCGCCGGTGGGCCGGTGCTCGAATGCGCGGCCAGCGGGATCGCGCCGCCGGACCGGGTACCCGAGGTGGTGTGGCGGGCCGGCCTGGACCTCAATCCATTGCGGGTGACCGACCCGGACGACCTCGCCTGGCTGGACGCCCTGATCTGGCCGGAGCACGAGCACCGCCGGGCCCGGCTGCGCGCCGCGGCGGCCGTGGCCGCGGCCGAGCCTCCGCTGCTGGTACGCGGCGACCTGGTGGACGACCTGCCGGAGTTGGCCGCGCGGGCACCCGCCGGCGCGACCCTGGTGGTGTTCCACTCCTCGGCGCTGTACCAGGTGCCGGCACCCCGCCGGGAGGCGTTCGTCGAGGTGGTGCGCGGGCTGCCCGGGCACTGGATAGCGATCGAGGCGCCGGGGGTCGTCGGGTACGGAACGCTGCCGGTGCCGCCGGACGACACGCTGCACAACGTGCTGGCGCTGGACGGCGCCCCGCTGGCCTGGACCCGGCCGCACGGGCAGGGGCTGGCCTGGTTCGGCGCGCCGATCGGGTCAGCCGCGAACGCTTGACCCTGGACCCGGCTCCGGGTCCACCATCGCCGGCTGACCGTCACCCCTGACCGTTGCCGCTGTGCCGGGCCGCGCCTCGCTCGGGTCAGTCCAGGGACGGCAGCCGGGGAGCGCTGTCCACCAGGCGCCGGGTGTACGGGTGGGTGGGGGAGCCGAGTACCTCGTCGGTGCGCCCCTGCTCCACGACCCGGCCGCGCTCCAGCACGGCGATGTCCTCGCACAGCGTGGCGACCACCCCGAGATCGTGCGACACCATCACCACGGTCAGCCCGCGCTCTCGCTTCAGCTCGGCGAGCAGGTCGACGATGCGCACCCGGGTGGTGACGTCCAGCGCGCTGACCGGCTCGTCGGCCAGCAGCACCCGCGGCTCGCAGACGATGGCCCGGGCGATCGCTATGCGCTGGCGCTGCCCACCGGAGAATTCGTGCGGGTACCGGTCGGCCGCGTCGGCGGGCAGCCCGACGGAGTGCAGCGCCTCGGCGACCCGGCGCCGGACCTCCGCCTTCCGGTCGGCGCGCGACCCAGCCCCGCCCGTCGCGGCCCCGTCCCTCGATGCCCCGTCCCTCGATGCCCCGCCCGTCGCGGTCCGGCCCGTGTCACCGGCGCCCGGCAGGCCCAGGGAGCGCAGCGGCTCCCCGACGATCCGGCTGACTCTCTGGCGCGGGTCCAGCGACGAGTACGGGTCCTGGAACACCGTCTGCACGCCCCGCCGGAACTCCCGGCGCCGGTCGCGGTCGCGAAGGTCGAGGTCCGCGCCGTCGAACAGGATGGCGCCGGCGCTTGGCCGGGTCAGCCCGAGCAGCAGGCGCAGCAGGGTGGTCTTGCCGGCACCCGACTCGCCGACCAGCGCCATGCTGCGCCCGGGCGTGACCGAGAACGTCACGTCCTTGAGCACCGGCGCCGCGTGTGGGTACGCGAAGTTCACGGCGCGCGCGGCCAGGATCGGGCCGGTGGCGGCGTTCGTGGTGGCGGCGTTCGTGGTGGCCGCTGGGTTCGTGGCGGCGGGGTTCGTGGCGGCCATCACGACCTCCTTCCGGGCAGCGCCTCGTCGAAGGCCCGGGCGCTGTCCACCAGGTCCCGGGTGTACGGGTCGCGGGGCGCGGTCACGATGTCGCGTACCGTGCCCGACTCCACCTCGGCGCCGTCGCGCAGCACCAGCACCCGATCCGTCACGGAGGCCACCACCGCGAGGTCGTGCGTGATGAACAGCAGCGACATCCCGCGCGCCAAGATCAGGCCGGCCAGCAGGGACAGCACCTCCGCCTGGACCGACACGTCCAGCGCGGTGGTCGGCTCGTCCGCGATGAGCAGCGCCGGTTGGCAGGCCAGCGCCATGGCGATGGCCACCCGTTGCCGCTGCCCACCAGAGATCTCGTGCGGGTACGCCCGGGAGATGCGCTCCGGCTCGTCCAGCCGTACCTCGGACAGCGCCGCCAGTACGGCCTCGCGCAGCGCCGCCCCGCGCAGCCCGCGCCAGCGTCGCAGCGGCTCGGCGACCTGCCGCCCCACCCGCATCAACGGGTCCAGCGCGGTCAGTGGTTCCTGGAACACCACGCTGGCGGCCGGGCCGCGCAGCTGGTTGAGCCGTCGCGAGGGCGCCCCGATGACGTCGGTGCGGGGCAGTCCGGGCGCGTCGAGCACCACGCGACCGGAGGCGGTCATCCCCGGCGGCAGCAGCCCCATGATGGCCAGCGAGGTCAGTGACTTGCCGGAGCCGGACTCGCCGATCAGCCCCAGCCGGTCGCCGGCCTCGACGGAGAAGGACAGGTCGCGCACGAGGGGTCGGCCGTCCGGCGCGTGGATGGACAGCCCGGCGACCTCCAGCAGGCTCACCGCGATCGCCTCCTCATCGTGACCCGTCGCCCCATCGCGACCCGCCCTGTCGTCGAGACCCGCGCTGTCGTCGAGACCCGCGCTGTCATCGCGGTCCGCCCTGTCATCGCGACCGCCTCCGGGTCGGGTCGGCGACGTCCCGCAGGCCGTCGGCGATCAGGTTGACCCCGACCACCAGCATGATCAGCAGCACCCCGGGCGCGATCGCGCCCAGCGGCGCGGTCAGCACGGTGGCCTGAGCCTCCTGGAGCATGCGCCCCCACGACTCGTTGGGCGGCGGCGTGCCGAGCCCGAGGTAGGACAGGCTGGCCTCGGCGAGTACCGCCACGCCCAGTTGCAGGGCGAGGTTGACCACCAGGGTCGGCCAGATATTGGGCAGCACGTGCTCGGCCACGATGCGCGGCCACGAGGTGCCCGAGGTCCGCGCGGCGGTGACGTAGTCCTGGCCCAGGATCCGCTTGACCAGTACCCGGGTCAGCCGCGCCACGATCGCCGCGGAGCCCAGCCCGATGGCGACGATCGCCGTGGCCAGGGACGCGCCGCGGGCGGCCACCAGCAGCATGGCCAGCAACAGCACCGGGAACGCGATGAGGATGTCCAGGGTCGCCGCGATCGTGTCGTCCAGCCAGCGGGTCGCGAAGCCGGCCGCCAGCCCGGCGGCGACGCCGAGGATGCCGCCCAGCACGACCGCGCCGCACCCGACCTCCAGCGCGATGCGCGCGCCGACCATCAGCTGGGTGAGCAGGTCGCGGCCGAGCTTGTCGGTGCCCAGCAGATGCGCGGCGCTCGGCCCGGCCAGCCGCCCGCCGGACAGGTCCGAGGTCGAGTACGGCAGCCAGAACAGCGAAAGCAGCGCGACGACGACGATCAGCCCGGCCAGCACGCAGCCGACCACGAGGGTGACCGGTCGCCGCCGGCGCGCGGTCACGCGCTGCGGAGTTTCAATGGCCGCGCTGGTCACCGGGCCGCTCCCGGGTGCGGCGCCCGGAGGCGGGGATCGATGAGGCGCTGGGTGAGGTCGGCGAGGAACCCGATCACCAGTACCGCGAACGTGCTGACCAGCAGCACGCCCTGGATGACCGGATAGTCGTGTTCCGAGATCCCCTGCACCAGCAGGCTGCCCAGGCCGGGCAGGGAGAACACGCTCTCCACCACCACCGCACCCAGGAACGTGGTGGCCAGTTCGATGCCCAGGATCGAGACGACCGGCACCGACGCGTTGCGCACTCCGTGGCGCCACATCGCCGAGACGAACGAGGAGCCCAGTGCCCGGGCGGTACGCAGGTAGTCGCTGTCCAGCACGTCCAGGGTCGCGGAGCGCACGTAGCGGATCAGCGAGGCGGACATCACCAGCGCGATGGTGAGCACCGGCAGGACCAGGTCATTGAGCGCGGCGCCGGGATTGGCCCAGTCGTCGGCCGGGAAGCCGCCGGATGGCGACACCCGGAGCTTCAGCGCGAAGATGACGACCAGCAGCATGCCGAGCCAGAAGACCGGTACCGCGAGCCCCAGCTGGGACACGCCGCCGAGCACCGCACCGTACCAGCGGCGCGACTTGTACGCCGCGAGGAAGCCGACCGGTACCGAGATGACGATCGCCAGCGCGAAGGCCAGCAGCGTCAGCGGAACGGTCACCACCAACCGGGACGTGATCTGCGAGCCGACCGGCAGGGTGCTGACGAATGAGTGGCCCAGGTTCAGCGTGGCCACCTGCCCGAGCCAGGTCACGAACTGCTGCGGCAGCGGCCGGTCGGTGCCGATCTCGTGGCGCGCGGCGGCGATCTGCTGCGGGGTGGCGCCGACCGACAGCAGCGAGTTCGCCGGGTCGCCGGGCAGCAGGCGCAGCAGCAGGAACAGCACGACGGTGGCGAGAAAGAGCGTGACGATCAGGAACGCCACGCGCCGCAGCAGGTAGTGGAGCAACAGACATCCTTCCGGCCCGGGCGCTTCCCGCCGCTGGTGGCGGCGGCGGGAGGCGCCCGGGTGGGCTCAGCTCTTCTTGATGTCGTACACGTAGAACTGCGAGTTCAAACCGTTGATCGGGTACCCGGACAGGTCCGTGTTGGCGACCACGATCTGCGGGTACAGGTACAGCCAGTCGCTGGCCGCGTCCTTGGCGATCTGCTCGTTGACCTTCTTGAGCAGGGCCGTCTGCTGTGCCGTCGTGGTGGACTGCTCAGCCTGCTTGACCCACTCGGTCACCTGCGGGTTGTTGTACCCCCAGTAGAACGTCGGGTCGCCGTACCAGACCACGTCGCGGTCGTTGACGTGCTCCTGCATCGTCGCCACGAAGTCGTGGTTCTGGTACACCTTCGTGTACCACTGGTCCGCCGTGATGATGTTGATGTTCACGGTGATGCCGACCTTCGCCAGCTCCGCCTTGATGAACGTGGCGGCCGTCGGGTGCGGGTCGTAGTTCGGCGTGTCCAGGGTGAAGGTGAAGCCGTTGGGGTACCCCGCCTGGGTCAGCTCCTGCTTGGCCAGGCTCACGTTGTACGGGTTCACGTTGGTGAGGTCCTCGTACCACGGGTCGGTCGGCGGCACCATCGAGCCGATCAGCGTGCCGTAGTTGCCCCAGATCGACTGCAGCAGCTTCTTGTTGTCGATGGCCGAGGTGATCGCCTTACGCACCAGCGTGTTGTTGAACGGGGCGACCCGGTCGTTGAACGCCAGCAGCAGCTTGGTGGTCGAGTGCCCGTTGTTCACCTTGTAGTTCTTGTTGCTGGTGAACTGGCTCAGCGCGTCCGGGCTCTGCTCGCTGGTGACCACGTCCACGGCGTTGGTCAGCAGCGCGTTGTTCAGCGCCGTCGCGTCGGTGAAGTAGTGGAACACCACCTCCGCGTTGGTGGCCGGCGTGCCCCAGTACCCGGCGAAGCGCTTGAGGGTCAGCGTCGAGCCGCGCTTCCACGTGCCCACCTGGTACGGGCCGGTGCCGTCCTCGCTGGTGGTGAGGTTCTTCGCCTGGTCGTTGAAGATCCAGACGTAGCTGAGGTTGTAGACGAACGAGATGGACCGGCTGGTCAGGGTGACCACCACCGTGCTGTCGTCCGGGGTGGTGATGTCCTTCACCGCGGTGAAGCTGCTCTTGCGCGCGGACTGCGAGTTCGGCGCGAGCACCTTCTGGATGCTGTACTTCACGTCGGCCGAGGTGAGCGCCTTGCCCGAGTGGAACTTGACGCCCGTGCGCAGGTGGATGGTGTAGGTCAGCCCGTCGGAGCTGACCTGGTAGCCCGTCGCGAGCAGGTTGGACACCGAACCGTCGTCGTTGAGCTTGAACAGGCTCTCGTACACGTTGCCGTTGAGGGCCTCGGTGACTCCCTGACCGCCGCCGGCGGTGTCGTCCAGGTTCTGCGGCTCGTAGAGCGAGCCGACGTTGATGGTCGCGTTCGTGTCGGTCCCGCCGGTCGACGAGCCGCCGTTCGCGTTGGTGCCGCACGCGGCGAGCGCGAGCACGGTTGCCATGGCGGCGCCGAACAGCGCCACCGCCTTCTTGTTCACGGGGTTCTCCTGTTGCCGACCCGAGCGGCCGGATGAGGGGTGGGCTTCTGACTTGCGTCAGTGGGGTCAGTACGGGTGGTAGCCGTCGCGGAAGACTGCCTGCTTCTCGCCGGCCTCGACCGGCATGCCGAAGCGGTTCTGCCGCGGCGGCAATGGACAGTTGTAATGGGGGGAGAACCCACAGGGCGGGACGAAGGCCCGGTTGAAGTCGAGAACCACCCGGTCGTTACCGGGTTCGTGCGGTACCACCAGGAACCGGCCGGCGCCGTAGGTCTCGCGGCCGTTGGTCGGGTCGCCGAAGACGAGCAGCAGGGTGCCCTCGTCGTCGAACGCGTGCAGGACGTAGTCGGTGCCGTCGAGCGAGAAGCTGATCTCGCCGGGTACCGCGAGGTCGCGAGTGCCGCCGTTGTCCTTGAGGTGCTCGAAGGGCACCGAATGCGCCCCGGGCAGTGTGGCGTAGCCGGCCTCGATCACCCAGTCCGGGTTGAAGCCGAAGGCGTCAATGGTGACGAAGTGCTGGATGGCCGGAGAGTTCGCGTCCCACAGGCGGATGCCGCGCTCCGGCTCGCCGGTGTCGATGTTCAGGCGGGACAGCGTGGTGGCGGTCACGCTCGGGGCGGCACCCACCAGCGCCTCCTGGGGCGACTGGCTCGTGTCGGCCTCGAACCACCGGGTCTCGATCAGCGCGAGATTGCCGGTGGGCTGGACGACCGCGGCCAGCCGGGAGGCCCGCCAGGCGTCCCAACCGGCACGAGCAGCCTCGATCGTGCGGGCCGCGGCGAGTGCGGGCATGCTCGAACTCTCACTTCGTCTGTGCCGGGCCTGAGGCCCGGAAGTCCTGTCCGGGCGGTGTGCCCGGCTTGCCGACCACCGTCCGTGATGTAACGACCGCGTAGGTGATCGCCCAATACCCTACAGCGACGGTCGGCTTTCTCCCCGCGGCGTCCGGCTCGGGCCGGCCTGGCCGCGGCCGTTCCGCCGGAGGTTTCGCCTGACTTATCGGATATTCACGGGCGTAACGGTAACGTTTGCCGCCGGCTCGGTGTGATCAACGAGTCAGCGCGGCCGCCGCTCGCACCCCCCGACCGCCGGCCCTCGACCGGCGGCGCTAGCCTTGCTGACAGGTCATGAGTGCCAGCGTTCAAGCCCCGGCTTGCTGGCCGGCAACCCTCGTTGTTCGCGGTGGGGTGCCCCGGGTGAGGACCAGGCCGGCGGCGACCGCCGCACGGCAAGCGCGGACCCTCCCCGGGGTCCTGCACGCAGGAGGACTCTCATGTCGGTGACCCTGTCCGATTCCGTCGCGTCGCCCGCCCTCGCGCCACCCACCGCCGGGTCGCGGGTGGTGTCGCCGGTGGTTCTGCCGCCCACCACCGTGTCGCCCGGCGCCGCCATCCCGGCCCCGGCAACGCCCGAGCCCGGATCGCCGCCCGAGGCCGGATCGCCGCGTCAGGCCCGATCGCTGGGTGAGCCCGAATCGCCGCAGGAGGCCGCCGCCCTGCCCGGTCTCGCCGTGCTGGGCGACCGGCTGCCGGTGACGCTGCCCGACGGCCGCACCGTCGACTACACCAACCTCGACTACGCCGCCACCGCCCCCTGCCTGGTCGCGGTCGCCGACGCGGTCAACGAACTGCTGCCCTGGCACGCCAGCGTGCACCGGGGCGCCGGGGCCGCGTCCCGCCGCTGCACCTTCGCCTACGAGCGGGCCCGCGAGACCATCGCGGACTTCCTCGGTGCCCGGCCCGACGACCACGTCATCTTCACCCGCAACACCACCGACGCCCTGAACCTGCTGGCCCGCGCGCTGCCCGAGCAGACCATGGTGGTCGGCTGGGCCGGCGAGCACCACGCCAACCTGTTGCCCTGGCCCCGGTCCGTCCGGTTGCCGGTGCCCGAATCGCCCGACGACGCCATCCGGGCGCTCGCCTCCGCGCTGGCCGTGCTCGAGCGAGACACCCCGGTCCTGGTCGCGGTGACCGGCGCCTCGAACGTGACGGGCGAGGTGTGGCCGATCGAGCGGCTGGCCGAGGTGGCGCACCGGTACGGGGCGCGGATCGTCGTGGACGCCGCTCAACTGGCCGTGCACCGGCCGGTGTCGCTCAGCGAGTCCACAGTGGACTATGTGGCGTTGTCCGGGCACAAGCTGTACGCGCCGTTCGGCGTGGGCGTGCTCGCCGGCCGGGCCGACTGGCTGGACGCGGCCGAGCCGTACCTGGCCGGTGGGGGAGCGACCGAGTACGTCGGCGACGCGACCCACGACGTGCGCTGGCACGCCGGCCCGGCGCGGCACGAGGCCGGCTCGCCCAACCTGCTCGGCGCCGTCGCGCTGGGCACCGCCTGCGAGCGGATAGCGGCCGCCGACCGGGGCGCCATCGACGCGCGGGAGCAGGCGCTGCTGCACCGGCTGCGTTCCGGCATCGAGGCCCTGCCGCACGTCGCCGAGCTGCGTACCTTCTCCGCCGACCACGAGCGGGTCGGGATCGTCAGCTTCGCCGTGGCGGGCGTACCGGCGTCGGAGGTGTCCGAGCACCTGGCCGACCGGTACGGGATAGGGGTGCGCGACGGGCTGTTCTGCGCGCACCCGCTGGGGCGGCGGCTGCTGGCCGAGGCGTCGGCCCGGCTGGGCAGGCCGCTGGGCGGCAGCGCGGTGCGGGCCAGCATCGGGCTGGGCACCACGCCCGAGCACATCGACCGGCTGCTCGCCGGGCTGAGCGACCTGGCCGGCTGACGCACCCGCTCGGCCGGCCGATCCACCGGCCGGCCGGAATCGTCAACCCGCCAGTATCGGCATGGCCACGGCCGCGATCAGGGCGCCCACGGCGGCGCCGACCACCACCTGGGCGACGGTGTGATCTCCGAGCCGCACCCGTGACCATCCGATCAGGGCGATCACGGGGACCGCGAGCAGCGACCAGCCGTGGCCGACTTCGGCGCAGATGACGAGTACCGCGGCCGCGGCGGCCGTGTGACCCGACATCTTCCAGAAGTGATTGATGGCGGCACCCACCAGCAGCCCCAGCCCAACGGTCCCGGCGCCGGCAAGGACCAGCCTCGGCGCGCCGAGCCGCACGAGAATGAAAATGCCGATTCCCGTCGCGGCCATGGCCATCAGAAGGGGGATCAGGCGCTGGCGCCGGTCACCGAGGTGGCGGTCGGTGAATCGGCCGCGGCGAACGCCGTGAAGTACGAAGGCATACGGCGGAGCGATGGTGATCAGGATGGTGACCCCGCCGAAGAGCAGTCCGGCCGCATGGGTGCTCCCGCCGAGCCACCCCAACAACAGCTCCATGGCGGCCACGAGCGGGACGGGCGACAGGACTTCCGTCACGACCCGAGCTACCCGGATCGAGCCGACAGCCGCGGGCCTTCGCGTCCGGATGGGAGGCTCAGTCCGAAGGCCACCGTTCACAACGGGCTGAGGGTGGCCAATTCGTCGCGGTGGAGCACTCCACCGACCGACGCCCTGCTGTTCACGCCACACAGTTTACCCTGCTCGCGGGCGCCCCTATGGGGACGACCACATCCGGTGGTGACCCGTTCGGGCGGTCGCGTAGGTTCTGTCGGGTGACCGGGCCGAACCAGACACCGTTGAGCACGCGGCTGTGGAGCGACTGTTCGGCGATCTACGCGCAAATCACCGCTCACCCGTTCATCACCGGGCTGGTCGACGGCACGCTGGGGCCGGAGCGGTTCGGCCACTATCTCGCGCAGGACGCCCACTACCTGCGCGAGTATGCCCGGGCGCTGATGCTCGTCGGGGCGAAGGCGCCGACCTCCGCCGACGTCGCCATGCTCGCCCGGCACGCCGCGAATACCATCGAGGTGGAGCTGGCCCTGCGCGCCACGACGCTACCGACCGTCGCGGTGGACCCGGTCGCCGTCGCCGGACCCCTGCCGACCACCCGGGCGTACCTCGACCATCTGCTGGCGGTGGCGCGCGGCGGAACGTTCCTCGACGGGCTGGCCGCCGTCCTGCCCTGCTATGTCATCTACGGGCGCCTCGGCACCGACCTGGCCGACCGCGTGATAACCCAGCCGCTGTACCGGGAGTGGGTCGACTCCTACGCCGCGGGCCCCTTCGCCGAGGCGATCCGGGAGGTCGTCGCGCTGGTCGACCGGGTCGGTGCCCAGCTGTCGGCGGAGGCCGAACAGCGTGCCCGCGCACATTTCGTGGCCTCGGCACGGTACGAGTGGGCGTTCTGGGACGCCGCGTACCGGTTGGAACGGCCGGCACCGTGACGCGTTGATGACAAGGCCGTAACGGGTGGAGGGGTAACCGTCGGTGTTCACCGCCGCGCCGGTGGGAATGGGCGCGGCTCACGCACCGAGCTGATCAGCGCCCGCGCCCAGCGGTCGGCCGAGGCCTTCGACCCGTTCTTCGAGATCGCCTTCGAGGGGCTGCTCGCCCCGACGACCGGGTAGGCGACCGGGCGAGCAGCCTTCTGCCGCGACCGGGGTGAGCGCGCTCGCCCCGCCGCGCCCGGTTGGCGAACGCGAGTCGGGTCGCACGTAGGCTGAAACCGAACAACCGACTTCCACAAGGGGAGAGCTCATGCGCGCGACCGTCATCCACAACCCCCGCGACGTGCGGCTCGAGAACGTCGACGACCCCCGGATCCAGCGGCCGACCGACGCGGTGGTCCGGGTCGTGGCCGCGTGTGTCTGCGGTTCGGACCTGTGGCCGTACCGCGGCGTGCGGCGGCTGTCCGCGCCGCGGCGGATGGGGCACGAGTTCGTGGGCGTGGTGGAGGAGACCGGCGCCGAGGTGACCACCGTGCGCCCCGGCGACTTCGTCATCGCCCCGTTCGTGCTCAGCGACGGCACCTGTGTCGACTGCCGCAACGGCATCACCACCTCCTGCCGCAACGGCGGAGCCTGGGGCGCACCGGACCGCGACGGCCTGCTCGTCGACGGCGGACAGGGCGAGTTCGTACGGGTGGCCGTCGCGGACGGCACGCTGGTGGCCACCCCGGAGATGCCCGACCCGGCGATGGTGCCGAGCCTGCTGACCCTCTCGGACGTGATGGGCACCGGCCACCACGCGGCCGTGGCCGCGCACGTCGGCCCGGGCAGCACGGTCGCGGTGGTCGGCGACGGGGCGGTCGGGCTGTGTGCGGTCCTCGCGTCGAAGCGGCTCGGCGCGCAGCGCGTCGTCGTGTTCTCCCGGCACGTTGCCCGCCAGAAGCTGGCCCTGGAATTCGGCGCGACCGACATCATCGCCGAGCGCGGCGCCGAGGGCGTGGCCCGGCTCACCGAGCTGCTCGGCGGCACCGGCGCGGACGCCGTGCTCGAGTGCGTCGGCACCAAGGAGGCGATGCAGCAGGCCATCGACGCCACCCGCCCCGGCGGGTTCGTCGGCTACGTCGGCGCGCCGGTCGGCGGCGCGGAGCTGCCGATCGGCCAGCTGTTCGGCAGCAACGTCAACATCGCGGGCGGCGTGGCCCCGGTCCGCACCTACCTGCCGGAGTTGCTCGGCGAGGTGCTCGACGGCACCATCGACCCGGGCCGCGTCTTCGACCTCGAGCTGCCGCTGGACGAGGTGGTCGAGGCGTACGAGGCGATGGACTCCCGGCGGGCCATCAAGTCGCTCGTGCGCCCCTGAACCCGCGCGTCGCGGGCGTGCCCGATCCGATCGGGCACGCCCGCGGCCACCGCCCGGCGGTGGCACCATGGACGGTGTGCGGGCGTGGCCGGCGGGTGCCGGCGGCGAGGAGCGGGTCGGCCGGCAGCGGCTGCTGGCCGCGCACCGGGCCGCCCACGACTTCTACCGCCACCGGCTGATCGGGCAGCCGAGGGCGACGGCGTACCTGGAGAGCCGGGGCATTCCCGCGGCCTGCGCGCAGGCGCTGCCGTGGACCATCGGGTACGCCCCGCCGGGCTGGACCGACCTGCGCGAGCGGCTGCGCGCCACGGGCTTCACGAACGCCGAGCTGGCCGCGGCCGGGCTGATCACCACCGCCCGCGACGGCCGGCTCATCGACGCGTTCCGCGACCGGGTGGTGTTCCCGATCCGCGACGGGGACGGCAACGTGGTGGCCTTCATCGGCCGCGACCTGTCCGGCCGGCCCGGCATCCCCAAGTACCGCAACACCGTGACCACCGCCATCTACCGCAAGAGCGAGCTGCTGTACGGCCTGGCCGAGCAGTTCGACGGCGGGACCCGACCGGCGGCGGTGATGCTGGTGGAGGGGCCGGCCGACGTGGTGGCGGTGGCCCGCGCCCGATCCTCGCTGGCCCGATCTTCGTCGGCGCGCGACCTCGCCGCGTGGCACTACTGTGCCGTGGCGCCGTGCGGCACCGCGCTGACCGCCGCACAGGTCGCGCTGCTGGCCTCGGCGGTGGAGCCGGGCACCCCGCTGATCTGCGCGTTCGATCCCGACCCGGCGGGCGCGATCGCCACCGACCGCGCCTACCGCCTGCTGCGCGACTGGCCGGGGCCGGTCGAGGCGATGGTGTTCCCGCCCGGATCGGACCCGGCCGCCCTGGTGGCCGCCGGCCCGGCCGACGCCCTGGCGCTGTTTGGCCGGGTACGGGTGCCCCTGGTCGACGTGGTCCTGCGACACCGCCTCGCCCCGCACCTGGCCCGGCTGCGCGAGCGGCTGGCCGAACTGGCCCGGTTGGGCAGGGATCCGGCATCCGAGTCGGCGGCGCTGCGGCTGGACGCGGCGCGCGCCCTGGCGCCGCTGCTCGCCGAGGTGGCCGAGCAGGAGCCGCTGCACGCCGCGCGGCTGTTCGCGGAGGTGACCGCCGGACTGGGCGTCAACCCGCTGACGATGTTCGAGGCGGTGTACCCGACCGAGGGGTGACTCGGGCACCGGCCGATCGGCGTCGGTCACATGGCCCACCCCGATGGCCTGGCCGCCGAGGTCGACCCTGGACAGTTCCCGGTTCCAGTGGAAGTATGCGGTCACGGTGGCGACGCGCGCCGCTGGCGCAGGTAGGTATCCAGCGCGGTGGCGAGGGAGACGACCAGCGCGACGCCGGCGATCACCGTACTGAGCCAGCCGGTCACGTTCGCTCCTGCCGTCGTCGTGGTGCCGGCGGCGTGCCTCGTCGCAGCGGAAGTATGCCCGAGCCGCCGCGCCCGCCGCCCGCCGGTCCGGTAGTCCCCCTCCGGTACCCGCGGGGCGTGATTCGCCAGCCTCCGACGGGGGCGCCGGGTGATGATGAGGGCGATGAGCCGGCCCAAGGTACCCGACCGTTCCCCGCATCCGGTAGAGCCGCATCACTACCTCTCCGGCTGCGTGCTCTCCGCGCTCGCGGGCGCGGTGCTGGCCGTCCAGTCCAGGATCAACGGGGACTTCGGCCACCGGGTGCACGACGGCGTGGCGGTGAGCTTCATCAGCTTCGGCAGCAGCCTGGTGTTCAGCGCTCTGATCATGATCGGGGTGGCGATCCGCCGGAGGGCGCGGGCGATCGTCCGGGAGGTGCGCACGCACCGGCTGCCGGCGTGGTATTACCTCGGCGGCATCGCCGGCGCGTACACGATTCTCAGCCAGGGCGAGGCGGTCGCCGCGCTGGGCGTGGCGGTGTTCACCATCGCGGCGGTCGCCGGGCAGTCGGTGTCCAGCCTGCTGGTCGACCGGCTCGGCATCGGGCCGGCCGGCCGCCGGTCGATCACCGGGGTACGGCTGGTCGGTGCCGCCCTCGCGATCGTGGCGGTGATCGCGTCCGTCAGCGGTGAGCTGCACGGTCTGCGGTCGATAGGCCTGATCGTCCTGCCCGCGCTCGCCGGCATCGGTACGCCGTTCCACCAGGCGCTGAACGGACGCGTACGGGTGGCGAGCGGCAGCACTATGTCCGCCACCACGATCAACTTCCTGGTCGGCACCGTCGTGCTGCTGCCCGTGTTCGGCATCGACATCGCGCTGCGGGGGTTGCCCTCCGGATCGCCCACGCCGTGGCCGGCCTACCTGGGTGGCCCGCTCGGGGTGGCCTTCGTCGCGATCACCATTACGGTGGTGCGCTACATCGGGGTGCTCCTGCTCGCCCTGGCGACCATCGTCGGGCAGTTGGTCGTGGCGGTGATCCTGGACGAGTTCGCCCCGGAGGAGGGTGCCCACCCGGGCCCGGGCACGTTCATCGGCGTGGCGCTGACCATCGTCTCCGTCGTCGTGGTGATCGCGTTCCGCCGGCGCCAGCCGGAGCCCCCGGCCGGCGCCAGCGGCTGAGCCGGCCTACTGGAGCATCGCGCACAGCGGGGAGAGCAGCGCCCAGCCGATCAGGGCCGTGTGGTGATCGAGCGAGGTGCCCGCCCGGCCGATCCGCTCCGGGCTCCCGCGCATCGCCCACAGCCGCTTCGCGTCCATCCAGGCGATGTCCCGCGCGATCTCGACCGCCCGGTCCTCGTACCAGTCGTCGAGCGGGCCGTTGAGCCGGTCGATGACCAGCTGCCAGGTGCTCAGGTACCCGCGTCGCAGCTGCGGGATCTTCTCGTAGAAGATCTCGTTGACGTGCAGGTAGTCCTGGTGCTGCGGCTCCGAGGAGTAGTCGGTGCCCAGCAGTTCCCAGGTCCGCACCACGGCGAACGGCAGGTCGTAGTTCACGTGCGCGTTGACCCCGGCGATCGCGGCGGGCAACGACCGGATGCCCTTGTTGTCGATCTGCCGGAACAGCACCTTCCACGCCTCCGGCGTCTGGGCCGCCGACCGGCCCCACAGGCGGATCGCGTTGAAGTAGCGCTTGGCGAACTCCACGTCCAGCACGGTCAGGAACTCGGGATCGCGGAACGCACCCTGGTTGAGGTGGTCGAGGATCGTGCTGGTGATCGTCCAGTACAGGTGGTTGAAGGCAGCCACCGGGTTCTCGTCGTCGTCCGGGGTCGCCTTGTCCAGCAGGATCTGCAGGTCGCTCAGTTGGGCGACGACCTCGGCGACCTCGTGTGGGGTACGGGACGCGACCTCGGCGATCTCTCCCTGCACCATTTCCCATGCCCGCTCGGTCATGAAAATCCCTCCCCTTCGTTTCCGGCGCGATCCCCCCAGACGGCTCACGGTGCAGGATCTCAGCGCCGGGCCGATCTCGGCATCCCAATATCGATCGATGTCGGCAACCCGTAGCGGGTCGGTCGGCTACCCGACCGGCCGGGCCCCGTCCGGCCCGTCGCGCACCCTCACCCGGCGCGCTGATTGCGCTGGTAGATGGCCGTGGCCTGGACCCTGCTGCGGATGCCGAGCTTGTCGAGGATGTGGGAGATGTGCACGCCCACGGTGCGCGGGCTGATGTACAGGGACTCCGCGATCTTCCGGTTGGTGTCGCCCTCGGCGACCCGGGCGAGCACCTGCCGTTCGCGATCGGTCAGCACGGCCAGTTCGTCGGCCCGCTGGCGGGTACCGACCGGCGCCGCCCGCCCGTTCGGTGGACGCTCGGCGGTGCCGGGCGCCGCGCCCCCGGCCGTGCCGTTGCCGCCGACCGAGCCGTTGCCGCCGACCGTGCCGTTGCCGCCCACCGTGCCGTTGCCGCCCACCGTGCCGTTGCCGCCGACCGTGGCCGGCTCGTTGAGGGTGGTCCGGGCGCGCTGCGCCAGCCCCCTGATCTCCTCGATGAACGGGCCGGCGCCCAGGTGCACGGCGGTGTGGTACGCGCTCTGCAGCACCCGGGTGGCCTCGGCGTTGCGGGTACGCTGCCCGAACAGCGCCTCGGCCTGGCGCAGCCTCGCGTACGCGGCGGGGTACGGGTGGTTGTTGCGTTCCCAGACCGCGGCGGCGCGCTCCCACGCGGCCGGGTCGGACCGCCCCTCGACCCGGTTGATCTCGGCGGAGCACAGTTCCCGGTAGCCGATGACCGCTTCCCGTACCGGCTTGGCGGCCGTGGCGCTGTCGCTGCTGATCCGCTCGGCCATGTGACGCAGGCGGCGGATCGCGTTCTCGTCGGGTTCGTCGACGCCGCTGCTGCGCGCCTCGGCCTCGGCGCGCAGCCCGTGCCAGACCAGCGGTGCCTGCAACCACACGTCGTCGGAGCGGCTCTCGGCCAGGTCGAGCCCGCGCTGCACCGCCTCGCGGGCCAGATCGGGGCGGCCACGCCACATGGTCAGGCCGGCGCGCAGCGTGAGCAGCGGCAGCACGTGCCGGGCCCCGCCGCCGGCGGCCAGCAGCGTGTCGGTCGCCTCGAGGTCGCGCTCGGCGGCGTCCAGGTCGCCGCGACCGACCCGGATGCGGCAGCGGGCCAGCAGCAGTTCGACGGCGTCCGCGCCAGCGGGCCGGTGCCGCAGCGCCGCGGTGAGCACGTCCTCCGCCGCGGACCACTCGCCCAGCCGGAACAGCCCGTTGGCCTCCACGGACAGCAGTCGGGTGCCGTACGTGCGGCCCAGGCCGAGGTGCTCGACGCGGTCGGCGCCGCGCCTGGCCACCGACACACCCTCGCGCAGCTCGTTGAGCGGCCCGGTCAGCAGCTCGGCCAGGTGCAGGTATGCGCGGGCGACATCGACCGGGCCGCCGAGGCGCTCGGCGGTCGCCAGCGCCTCGCGCACCGTGGCCAGTCCGGTCGCGGGATCGTCGAGGTACGCCTGGCTGAAGCCCAGCACGGCGCCGGCGAGTACCAGCGAGGAGGCGGAGTCCTCGACGCCCCGCGCCGCCTCCAGCGCCCTGGCGGCCCGGCGCCCGGCCTCCGCGTACCGGCCGAGTTGCAGCAGCAGCTCCGCGCTGTGCGCGGCGGCGATGGCGGTGTCCTGCGCCGTGCGGGTGCCGTCGGCCAGGGCGCGCTCGTACTCCACCTCGGCCTCGGTGAGCCGGCCGAGCGCGGCCAGGTAGCGGGCCAGCCGGATGTGCAGCCGGCAGGAGGCCGGGTGGGCGCCGTACGCATCGGGCCGGCGCAGCAGGTGCAGTGCCTGCTCGTGCTCCCCGCACTTGTGCGCCGCCTCGGCCGCCCGCTGCCACAGCATGGTCACCTTGACGTCGGCCCGCGCCTCGGGGCTCAGCTCGTCGGCCAGCTCCAGCGCCGCGCTCCAGTGCTCGAACGCCTCGGCGAAGCCGTGCAACCGTTCGGCCTCCTCGGCCGCCGCCACCGCCGCGCTCAGCGCCCGCGCCCGCTCCCCGGCCATCCGCCAGTGGTGGGCCAGCCGGGCGTTGCGCATCTGCCCGCCGGGCAGCTCGGACAGCGCCTCGGCGTACCTGCGGTGCCAGCCGACCCGTTCGCCCGGCAGCAGCCGGGGCACCAGCACGTCCCGGATGAGCCGGTGGTGGAACCGGTAGCCGTCCTCGCCGGCCACCAGGATCCGCTTGTCCACGGCGGTGCGTACGGCCTCGATCAGCCGCTCCTCGTCGAGCCTGACGACCGCCGCCAGCAGCGCGTGCTCGACCGGCTCGACGGCGGCGGCCACCGCGGTGATGACGGTGCGCGCCGGCTCGGGCAGCGCGCCGACCCGGGACAGGACTATCTCGCGCAGGGTCTCGGACAGCTCGACCCGGCCGTCACGCGCGCCGCGCGCCAGCTCCTCCACGAAGAACGGGTTGCCGCCGCTGCGCACCCAGATCAGCTCCAGCGAGGCCGGGTCCAGCGGCCGGCCCGCGACGGCCGCGGCCAGCCGCTCGGTCTCGGACCGGTCCAGCGGGCCCAGCTCCAGTACCCGCACGGACCGCAGCCGGCGCAGCTCGGACAGCATCTGGCGCAGCGGGCCGGTGCCCTGCATGGTCTCGGCCCGCAGGGCGCCGAGCACCAGCAGCCGCACGCCGCCGAGCCCGGCCAGCAGGTACAGCAGCAGCTGCCGGGTGCTGCGGTCGGCCCACTGCAGGTCGTCGACGATCAGCACGAGCACCCGATCCCCGGCCACCGCCGCCAGCCCGCGCGACACCCGCTCCAGCAGGGCACCGGCGCCGTCCGGGCTGAACGCCTCGCCGTCCAGCACCTCCATCAGGTCGCGCACCGCCACCGTGGCCGCCGCAGTGGCGGCCGCCGCGGCCTCGGCGCCGCCGGACGCGCCCGCGCCGCGCGCCTGGCTCGCGGCCTCGGCCACTCCGGCGGAGGCGTAGCGGCGCAGCGCCTGGCGCAGCGGGTGCAGCGGCGACGCGTCACCGATGTCCAGGCAGGCGCCGGAGAGCACCACGGCGCCGGCCTCGCGCAGCGCAGCGGTGGCGGCCTCCAGCAGCCGGGTCTTGCCGACCCCGCTGTCGCCGACCATGAACACGGCCGCGGCGTCACGCTGTTCGACCTCCCGCAGGGCGTCGCGCAGGATCTTCAGATCCCGCCCGCGACCGACCAGCGGCACGTCAGTCGGATCGGCGGTCATGGCCATTGCATGTTCGGCTGGTGATGTCAATGCGTTCTCTGACATAAACAGTGCGAGTTCCCGACATACGTAGTTGTACCGATGCCCGGCGGACCCGCGGCTGGGAGCGTGTTACCCATCCGCTCAGACAGGCCCGAAACCACCGTCCGGGGCAGGAGGCGATCATGAATCTTCCCGCAGCTGGGAGTGCGTGGCGCCGACCCTGGACTAGCGGTCTCGCGATGGCCGGCCACCGCCGGTCACGCCTGACCGCCGGGGTCCGTGTCCGCTCTTTGTCAACAGCAGGTACAACATGTCGACATTGTGCCGTGGCTGAGGAACCGCCGGTACCCCCGCTCATCTCGACCAACGTGGAGGAACGGCGGATCGTCAGTGTGCTGTTCGTCGACATGGTGGGCTTCACCCGGATGGCCGGCGGGATCGACCCGGAGGATGTCCGGGCGGTGCAGATCAGCTACTTCGCCACCGTGTCCGAGGTGGTGCGGCGGTGGGGCGGCGTCGTGGAGAAGTACGTCGGGGACGCCGTCATGGCGGTCTTCGGCATGCCGGTCTCCGACGGGTACGACGCGTACCGCGCGGTCCGGGCCGGGCTGCGGCTGCCCGAGGTGGTCGGGCGCCTGACGCTGCCGGACGGGCGGCCGATCCGGGTGCGGGTCGGCATCGCCACCGGTGAAGCGTTGGTGGACCTCGCCACGACCGCCGCCGGCGGCCAGTGCCTGGTCAGCGGGAACGTCGTCAACATGGCGGCCCG
Source organism: Rugosimonospora acidiphila (assembly GCF_039543385.1). NCBI lineage: Bacteria > Bacillati > Actinomycetota > Actinomycetes > Micromonosporales > Micromonosporaceae > Rugosimonospora > Rugosimonospora acidiphila. Next base: position 31,235 of record NZ_BAABJQ010000009.1, on the reverse strand, counting down.
GCTGCAGGCCTTCGCGGCACCGGACACGGTGGTGGTCACCGCCGGCACCGAGCGGCAGACCCGGGCGCTGGTGCGGTACGAGCGGCTGGACGCCGTCGCCGTGGCGGGCCGGACCGAACCGCTGGAGGTCTGGCGACCGCTGTCCGGACCGGTCGAGACCGCGCCGGACGACGAGACGCCGCTGATCGGGCGCGCCGCCGAACTGGCCGTCGCCGCGCGCGCCGTCGCCCGCGCCGTCCACCAGGGGGTACCGCAGCTGGTGTCGGTCACCGGTGCCGCCGGTTCCGGCCGGTCCCGCCTGGTGCGGGAGCTGTCCCGGTACCCGGGCATCGGCGCGGCCGACGGGGTCGACTGGCTCGTCGCCCGCTGCCTGCCCGGCGGGGGCCCGGATCGGGCCCTGCTCGACCTGGTCCGGCAGGGTTCCCGGCTGGCCGCGACGCACCGGCCCACCGTGCTCGTGGTCGAGGACCGGCACCGGGCCGGCGCGGCCGTCGTCCGGTTCCTGCGTGAGCTGCGCGCCACCGCGGTGGCGCGCAGCTCACCGCTGGCGGTGGTCCTGACCTCCCTGACCGACGCGTCCAGGGGTGACGCGGGTGACCGCGCCGAACCGGACGGGCTCGTCCCCGAGTGCCGGATCGTCCTGCGCGCCCTCGACGACGCGGACACCGGCCGGCTGCTGCGCCACCTGCTGCGCCGGGCGGGCCTGCCGATCGCCCTCGCCCGCCGGCTGCTGCCGGTGGTACCGGGCAACCCGATGTACGCCGAGTCCTACGTCCGCGTGGTGGCCGAGCGAGGCCTGCCGGTGGGGGGCGCCGGCTGCCTGCCGGTACCCGAGCCGGTCCGGGCCGCCGTCTCTGCCCGGCTCGACTGGCTGCGCCGCGGCGACCGCCGGGCGGTGCTCGCCGCCGCGGTGCTCGGTGCCGTGGTGCCGGCCGGTGCGCTCGCGTCCCTGCTCGGCCTGGACGACGATCAGCTGCGCGGAGTCCTCGCCCGGCTGCGCGGCGCCGGCCTGCTGGTCGAGTCGGCGGGGGAGTCCGGGCCCCGGTACGCCTTCGTGGACCCGGCCGTGCGCGCGGTCGCGTACGCCCGGCTGACCCGTCGGGCGCGGGCCGAGTACCACCGTCGCGCGGCCGAGTGGTTCGACGCGCACCCGCGCGCCCGGTGTTCCACCCTGGCCGGGCGGCGGGTCCGGCACTGGCTGGCCGTGCTGCGCCTGTCCCACGTGCTGCACCGCGACGGCACCCCGTACCGCGAGGCCGCCTGGCGGGCCATGTCCGACGCCACCCGGCCCGCGCGCCCGAGCGCCGCGAACGGCCGGGCGGCACGGGCCGCGACCCGTCCCGCCCGCCGCGCCGGCGGACGACCGGCCAACCGCCGCGGCACGGTGGCACCGGCCAACCGCGGCGCCACCGCGGCACCGGCCAACCGCGGCGGCTCGGGCCGGCGGGTGTGCGAGGCGGCCCGCCCACCGCCCCGCTCCGGATAGCCGACGGTGGTCGATGTTCCCCCGCGTGTCGGATGAGCGACCGGCGCTCACAATTCCCGAGGAGAAGTCAGAATGTGCCGCCACAATGGTTTGATGACGTCGGACCCCGCCGCTCTCACTCCATTTTCCGACATCGATAAAAGACCACCGGAGTTCGTGGCGTTATTGCTGGCGGCTCTGGAGGCGATGGCGGTGGTGCCGGAAATTCAACGCGTCCGTCAGGTGGCGCGGGAGGCATTGCGCCCGGCGCCCGGACAGCGGCTGCTGGATGCCGGATGCGGCGCCGGCGAGGTCGCCCGCCAGTTGGCCGGCGAGGTCGAACCGGGCGAGGTGGTCGCGTTGGATCTGTCCGCGGCGACCCTGACGGCGGCGGTCGACCGGCACGACGGCAGTAAGGTCAGCTACATCGAGGGCGACATCTCCGCGCTCGACTTCCCCGACTCCCACTTCGACGGCGTACGCTGCGAAAGGGTCCTACAGCACGTCCCGGACCCCGATCGCGCGGTCGCCGAACTGGTCCGGGTGACCAGGCCGGGCGGCCGGGTCTGCCTCGTCGACACCGACTGGGAGTCGATGACCGTCGACGGGCTTCCGGACCACCTGGTGACGTTGTTCAAGGCGCACCTGTACGGTCGGGTGATGCGCGAGCAGCCCGGCATCGGGCGCACGCTGCGGCGCCGTTTGACCCGCGCGGGTGCGGTGGACATCGAGGCGATGCCGGTGACGTGTTATTTCGCCACCCCCGGTGCGTCCATTTCGGTACTGCCGATGTTCGACCCGCAATTGGCGGGTAGGATCGGAATAATTCCCGACGATATTCACGATGAATGGTTCACCGCCGTCGAGGCGGCCGCCGCGCGTGGGGAATTCCTCGCGGCGCTGACCATCTGGGTAGTGGTCGGGACCCGTCCGAACTGACCGGCTCACCCGCGCCTGAACTGACTTGCCCCGAATTGCCGGCAAGCGTCGCGATCGGCTCAAGAAACGAATCCGCATCTATCCGGAAGCCATTGCAGAGAGGAACATGATTGGCTGCCGGGTGCGACGCGGTCTACGAGGGCCGGCCCGGCGGGCACGCGCGATCGGGGCCAACGTCGGCGACGACAGGTGGGGTGAGCGGCACGATGGACACGGTCGGGCAGGTTGGGCAGGCCGAGCAGGGCAGGCAACGAAAACCAGCCACCGCCGCACGGATGTACGACTATTACCTCGGCGGTGTCCACAACTTCCCGGCCGACCGCGAGGCGGCGGAGCGGATCATCGCGCAGTTCCCGTTGTTCCCGGCCGTGGCCCGTGAGAATCGTGCCTTCCTCCATCGCGTGGTGCGGCACCTGGCCGGCGCCGGAGTGCGCCAGTTCCTCGACATCGGCTCCGGCATCCCGACCGTGGGCAACGTCCACGAGATCGTGCAGGCCGAGGTGCCGGATGCCCGGGTCGTCTACGTCGACATCGATCCGGTCGCCGTGGCGGAGAGCCTGGAGATTCTCGAGGGCAACGACCTGGCCATCGCGATCCGGGCCGACCTGTGCGACCCGCAGCGCATCCTCGAGCACCCCCAGGTGCGCGAGCTGCTCGACTTCGAGCAGCCGATCGCGCTGCTGCTGGCCGCCGTCCTGCACTTCGTGCCCGACGACGCCAAGGCGTACGAGGTGGTCGGGCGGCTGGTCGACGCGCTGCCGCCGGGCAGCTACCTGGCCATCTCGGCCGCCGCCGCCGAGAGCTTCGCGCCCAGCGGCGCGCAGACCCAGGCCGTGATCGACGTGTACCGGCAGCGGACCACCACGTCGGCCGCGTCGCGCACCAAGTCGAAGATGGTGCGGTTCTTCGCCGGCCTCGAACTGGTCGCCCCCGGCGTGGTCTGGCTGTACCAGTGGCCCGACCCGGAGCGCGCCCTGCCCGATCCGTTCGGTGGCGACGCGACCCGCTGCGGGGAGTGGGCCGGGCTCGGCCGCAAGGAGTAGCCACGAGGCGGGCCGCGCCGGGCCCGATCAGTACCCCACGGTGAACCGGCGCTGGACGAATCGCGGCGACTCCACCTCGTCGAGAATTGCCACGGCCAGGTCCTCGGCGCTGATGGCGCTGGTCCCGTCGGCCGTCACCAGGAGCTGGTCGCCACCGACGCGGAACCGGCCGGTCCGCTCGCCGGGGGTGATCAAGCCGGCGGACGGGCTGAGGTAGGTCCACTTCCGGTTGGACGTCCGGTACCGGTTGAGCGCCTCCCGGTGCGCCCGCACGACCCTGACGTACTCGGGCGGAACACCGAGCGTGTCGGGCAGCCCCTCGGCGAAGCCGTCGATGTCGACGATCTGCTGCCCGGGCCGCACCTCCAGGCTGCCCGCCCCGCCGACGACGATCAGCCTGACCGCGGGGTACTCCCGCAGCGCCGTCAGCAACGCGTCGGCGGCGCTCGGCAGCACGTCGGCGTTGGCGATGGTCTCGGGAATGTCCCGCCCCGTGTTGATGGCGTTCACCACTACGTCGATGCCGGCCAGACACCGCGCGACGCTTGCCGCGTCCAGCACGTCGGCGACCTGCCACTGGATGGCCGCCTCGTCGCGCGGCACCCGCGACGCGTCGCGGGTGAAGCCCGTCACCTGGTGCCCGCGCCCCGCCGCCTCGGCGGCCACCCGGCTGCCGATGACGCCGCTGGCACCGAAAATCCCGACCCTCACGTTCGCTCTCCCCAAAGTTTGAACGGCGCTCATTAACTACACGCCGTTTAGTTCGTGTACGGCGATTACATAGTGAACGCGGTATCCTGTCAACGTGACCAGTGCGACCCCGAGCCGGCGTGAACGGCTGCGTGCCGAGACGGCAAGCGAGATCAAGCGGGTCGCCCTGCGGCTGCTGGCCGGCGGCGGCCCGGATGCCGTCTCGCTGCGCGCCATCGCCCGCGAGATGGGGATGACCGCGGGCGCGATCTACGGCTACTACCCGACCCGGGACGATCTGATCACGGCGTTGATCAACGACGTGTACACGTCGCTGGTGGACACCATGGAGGCGGCGCGGAACGCGTACCCGCGCAGCGACGCGGCCGGCCGGCTACTCGCCTGGGGCGAGGCGTTCCGGGTCTGGGCAATCGGCAATCCCGCCGGGTTCCGGCTCGTCTACGGCGACCCGGTGACCGGCTACCGGGTCCCGGAGGGCGGCGCGGCTCCCGAGGCCGCGCACCGTGCGTGCATCGGGCTCGCCGAACTCGTCTCCGCCGCCTGGCCGCACGTCCGGGCCGGGCAGCCCTCCGCCGGCCATCGCTGGTCCGACTTCGCGCCGGCCCTGTCCGACTCGATTCGCGAGGCATTCCCGGAACTTCCGGCCGAGGCCGTCGCGCTCGCGTTGCGGCTCTGGGGACGGATGCACGGACTGGTCGCGCTGGAGGTCTACGGACACCTGCGCGCGCAGACGACCAGCCCGGAGAAGCTGTACCGCGCCGAACTGCTGGATCTGGCCGCGTCGCTCGGCCTCGGAGATCAGGCCGGTACGACGTAGGGGAATTTGGTGTCCCGGGCCTGCGCGGTCACCACGGCCGTCAGGCCGGTGGTCACACCTGCGTTGAGCACCAGGGAGAACATCGCCTCGGCCACGTTGTCCGACAGAGTGCGTCCATTGTGGACGGCGAAGCCGTACCCGGCCGCCGAGCCGACCTCGAACGGCAGCACGTCGGGGAAGATGCGCCCGACGACGGCCCGGCCGTGCCCCTCGGGATCGCCGGAGGTGCCGTTCGCGGCGACGACGCGGGCGATCAGCGAGGCGAAGCCGTCGCCCTCGGCGCTCAGGTCGTCCGACGGGTGCCTGGCGTTGGCCGGGTCGGAGAAGTCCGTGTCCTTCGGCCAGAAGATCGGCCACATCATGGGGTGGCCGGCCCGGTTGATGGTCCGCCACCCGCCCGCGTCGGTGGCCAGCTTGGTGGTGCACCACACCCCGAGGTGGGTGCCCGGCGTCAGCGGCTCGTCCTGCTCGGCGACCTCGATGACGATCGACTGCACGGTCTTGCCGGCGAAGCTGTTCTTCGCGTTCTCCGGCCGCCACTTCGAGGCGTCCACCTTGGCGCCGTTGCTCAGCGCGGCGTCGATGACGGCGAGCTGGTCGAGGTCGACGTAGAACGGATCGGCGACCCGGCCGGCCCAGATGCGTACGCCGTTGTTGCTGGCCAGGTCGCCGGTGCGCCCCTCGACCAGCAGGGTGCCGGCGGCGTCGTCCGCGCGCGCCTCGGAGCCGACCAGGGCGTACAGCGAAAACGCCTGCTGCCCCTCGACATCAGGCGGGCTGAAGGCCACCCGGTAGGTCAGCTCCTCGAGGGCGGCGCCGTCGAGGTGCACCCTGAACTCGTACCGTGCCTCCGGATGGAAGCCGTGCTGGATGTCATCCCCGGTCACCGAGCTGTTGACGTCCATGATGAACACGGTGCCGCGGTCGCCGTTGAAGACGTACAGATCGTCGATGTACAGCTGGCCGTTCTGGGCCGCGAGCGGGGTGTCGAGGTGGTGGGACATCGGTGGACTCCTTCAGGGACAAGCCTCCTGAGGCCAACGCTAGGCGGTACCCGGCGCGCGGCGCAGGCTATCGATGGTTTCCAGCGCACGGCCTCGGGACGGTTTCAGGGGATTCGGTCCCGGAAGTAGCGACCTGACCGGTGCGGGCCGGCGGCGCCAGGGCGGTGCTCGTTCCGGGCCGGGCACCGGCTGCGGCTGGACGTGTCGTCGAGCAACTTCCCGCGCTTCGACGTGAACGCCAACACCGGCGAGCCGGAGGTGGGCGACCGGCGCAGGGTGGTGGCCACCAACCGGGTCCACCTCGGCGCCGGGTCCCGCGTGGTGCTTCCGGTGCTGCCTGCCGGGGACGGCCCCGGCGACGCCGGGGCGATCCATCGAGGAGTGTGAGCAGCGAGACACGTCGATCGGGCATCGAATCGTGGGGTCATCAGGTTCTTGCCGGTGGATCGGGTGAACGAGGCCGGATCCGACGAGCCGTCCCGGGGCAATGCCCGCCACGACCCGCCTCATCACAACCGGCGTCACGATGAGGTGACGTCGAGGAGGTGCATTGTCATGAAGATGACCCCGCGATTCGCTCTTGACACGCTGTTCCTGGCCGGCGGTGTGTTTCTGATGGTGTCGTCGTTCGCGTTCTCATCGGTGAGCGCGGGTCACCTGGCGTTCGCCGTCGCCACGGGGCTCACCGTGGTCGCCGGGCTCAGCGCCATCCTGGCCCGTCAGGTCGGCTGGAAGGTGGGCCACGGCATCGTCGCGGTGGCGGGCCTGTGGTCGCTGATCGCCGCGCTGACCTTCTCGGGTACGGCCCTGACCTGGCTGGTGTTCGCCGACGCGGCCGCGCTGGCGGCGGTGGCCCTGGCCGACCTGGCCGCCCACGAGGTGACCACCGAGCGGGTGGTGCACGAGTTGGTGGTCAAGAACAGCCCGGTGGAGGTCGGAACAGGCTCGACCCGGCAGGCCGCCTAGGCATCATCAAACCCCGGACAACGGTGGTGGGCGTCGCGCCCGCCACCGTTTTCGCGTCTTCCCGGCCCCATGAATCCCTACCAACCTGATTGACCGTGCGGGCGGCCCGGATCCGATGGGTCCGCGTCCGGTCTGCGCGTCTCGCTCCCGAAGACCGTGGGAGGATCTGAACGCTGGCCGGCAGGCGCGTGGTCAGGCAACCGGAGAGGGGCGCGAGCCGGCGCGGTCAGGCCGGAACCGTCAACTACCCCAGCGTGGCCTGGCCTGCCCAGGGCCGGGCGAGGCGGGTGTCACGCGCGATCCGATCTGTCGGGCGAGCCCAGGTAGCGCCGCAGCGCCAGGCCGGCCTCGCGGACGTGGCGCCGGATGTGCCGCTCGGCGGTGCGCGCGTCGCCCTCGCTGATCGCTTCCAGGATCGCCTCATGCTCCTCGATGGCGACCGGCAGCCGGCCGGGTGCCTGGGCCGAGTACCGGTTGCCCAGGCGCACCTGGGCGATCAGGTTCTCGGCGATGGGGATCAGTCGCCGGCTGCCGGAGCCCTCCCAGATGAGGCGGTGGAACATGAGGTCCAGATCGCCGTAGGAGTGCAGGTTGTTCGCCTGGATGGCCTTGCGCTGCCGGGCCAGCAGGCGGCGCAGCTGGGTGGCGATCTGCGCGTGGTTGGTTGCCCCGGCGGCCCGGCGTGCGGCGATCCCGTCGACCGCCTCACGCAGCTCGTACAGCTCCAGCAGGTCCTCGGTGCTCACCTCGGGCACGAAGTAGCCGCGGTGCGGGACGGCGACGAGGAAGCCCTCGCGCTCCAGCGCGGCCAGCGCCGTCTTGATCGGCGTGGGACTGAGCCCGAGCTGTTCGGCCAGGGGGCGCACGGTGACGCGGGAGCCGGGTGCCAGGGAGCCGTCGAGGACCGCGGCCCGCAGGTTGTCGTAGGCAGCGCTCAGCAGGGTGCGGCGCTGGACGGTCATGGTCTCTGGGACACCCTTCTCGCGGAAATTGATGGGACGAGTATGGCTCCTGTTCTGCCGACGATGGGGGCACGACGCACCGGTGAATATTCATTGGAGTCGCCGTTCGAACCAGCGGGACAGCAGGGTCAGCGGAAGGCAGATGATGAAGAAGACGAGAAGTACCGCGGTCAGGATCGGTACGGCGTGGCCACCGCCGCCGGCCAGGGTGAGCCGTTCGATGGAGCGCTGGCTGGCCTCCAGGATGTCCAGCAGACCGATGACGGCGGCGAGTGAGGTCTGTTGGGTGAGGTTGACGACCAGTCCGATCAGCGGCGGCAGCGCCCGCCGGGCGGCCTGCGGCAGGATGACGTGGATCATCCGGCTCGGCCAGGAGAAGCCCAGCGCCGAGGCGGCCTCCGCCTGCCCGCGCGGAACCGACTGCACGGCACCGCGGACCACCTCGGCCATGTTGGCGCTGCCCCACAGGCTCAACCCGACCGCCGCGGCGACGAAGGTGTCGACCCGGATGCCGATGATGGGCAGCACGAAGAAGATGAAGAACAGGATGATGATGATGGGCAGGCCGCGCCAGATCTCGACGTAGACCCGCACCACGGCGCGTACCGCCCGGCTCGGCAGGGTCAGCAGGGTGCCGAGCAGGATGCCCACCACCACGCTGGCGACGATGCTGACCACTGCCAGCAGCGCGGTGGTGCGCAGCCCGCCGGCGAGGTAGCTGGCGACCGGAGACACCCACGCGGGCATCAGTGACCTCCCGGTATGGCGAAGCGACGCTCGATGGCCTGGGTGCCCAGCGACATGAGCCAGACCAGCCCGAGGTAGATGATGCCGATCGCGAGGAACATCTCGAACACCCGGAACGTGACGGCGACGAGGTTGACGGCGGTCTCGGTCAGCTCCGGGTAGCTGATCGCGATCATGAAGGACGAGTTCTTGAAGACCGAGATGAGGATGTTGGTGACCGAGGGCAGCGCGATGCGGCTGCCCAGCGGCAGCGCCACCTGACGGAAGGCGGCCATTCGAGGGAAGCCCAGGGCGCGGCACGCCTCGACGTACCCGCCCTCGACGGCCTCGAAGCCCGCCCTGAAGTTCTCGACGTTGTACGCGCCGCCCCACAGCAGCAGCGACAGCCAGCCCACGGTGAAGCCGCTGAGCTGCAGCCCGGTCTCGGGCAGCGCGAAGAACAGGAAGAAGATCTGCACCAGCAGCGGGGTGTTACGGAACACCTCGACGTACACGGTGATCAGTTGCCGTACGACCGGAACCCTCAGCGCCGCCAGGGCGCCGAGTACCACGCCGACGGCCAGGGCACCGGCCATGCCGATGGCGCTGATCGCCAGCGTCCGCAGCAGGCCGGTACCGAGGTCACCGAGGTGGTGAAAGATGAAGTCGGGTTGGAAGTGATACCCGGAGGCGAGGATCATCGGCTCAACACTGCATGGTCGAGCCGCTGGGGTAGCTGAGGCTGTTACCCGGCCGCGGCACGTACTTGGCGAACTGGTCCTGCACCGACTTGTCCGTGACCGTCTTCTGGAAGTCGGTCCAGAAGAAGTCGCTGTCCTGCAGGTGCTTCAGCGCCGCGTTGGTCCAGTCGAGCATCGCCGTGTCGCCCTTGCGCACCCCCATGCCCCACGGGCTGTCCGCCTTGGCGTCGCCGACCACCTTCAGGGTGGGGTTCTTCGACGCCAGATCGAGCAGCAGGGTGTCGTCCTGAGCGAAGGCCACGCCGCGCTTCTGGGTGAGCGCGGTCAGCGCCTGGCTGGTCTCGGTGAACAGCGTCTGCTTGACGTTCTTCATGCACTGGGTGAGCCAGAGGCTCGCGGTGGCGCCGGTGATGGTGATGACATTCTTGCCGGCCAACTGGTCGAACGACGTGACCGACGAGGCCTTGGGTACCAGCAGCTTCACTCCGCTGTCGAAGTACGGCGTGGTGAAGTCGATGGTCTGCGCCCGTTCCGCCGTGTAGTTCATCGTCGCCTCGATGAGGTCGATGCGGTTGGACGTCAGGAAGGACACCCGGTTGGAGCCGGTGACACAGGTCAGGGTCAGTGCGTTCGGGTCGCCGAAGGCGATGTTCGCCAGTTGGTGCGCGATGTCGATTTCGAAGCCCGCGTTCTTGGACGCCTCGTCGATGTACCCGAACGGCGGGTAGTCGCATTTGACCCCGACCGCCAGCTTGCCCTTGCTCTTCACCTCGTCGGGCAGGGCGACGCCCACGTCGACGGGATTCCCGGCGGCGGCGGCGCCCGACGAGCCGCCCGAGGAGCCGGAGGTCGAGTCGTCGCCCGAGGATGAGCAGCCGGCGGCGAGGACCAGTGCCATCGCCGCGCTCACAAAGATGCCAAATCTCAGTCTCATCGCTGAACTTCCTTCCACCGCGCGACCGCGGGTTATCTCAGAACCTTGTGCAGGAATTGGCGGGTGCGTTCGTGTGTCGGGTGGTCCAGCACATCGGCCGGCCGCCCCTGTTCGGCGATCACGCCGCCGTCAATGAAGACGAGGCGGTCGCCGAGTTCGCGGGCGAAACCCATCTCGTGGGTGACGCACAACATCGTCATTCCGGAGCGGGCCAGGTCGCGCATCACGTCGAGGACCTCGCTGACCAGCTCCGGGTCCAGCGCGGAGGTGACCTCGTCGAACAGCATCACGTGCGGGTCCATCATCAGGGCGCGGGCGATGGCCACCCGCTGCTGCTGGCCGCCGGACAGCTGGCGCGGGTAGTTGCCGGCCTTGTCGGCCAGACCGACTCGGGCCAGCAGCGCGCGCGCCCGCGTCTCCGCCTCGGCCCGGGGCGTGCCCAGCAGCTTGCGGGGCGCCAGCGTGAGGTTGTCGAGAGCGGACAGGTGCGGGAAGAGGTTGAACTGTTGGAAGACCATGCCGATGCGCCTGCGCACCCGGTTGAGATCGACGCCGGGGCGGGTCAGGTCCTCCGACTCCAGCAGCACCTGGCCCTGGCTGACCGGCTCCAGCAGGTTGACGCAGCGCAGCAGGGTGCTCTTGCCGCCTCCGGACGGGCCGATGATGACCAGGACCTCGCCGCGGGCGACGGTCAGGTCCACTCCCTTGAGGACCTCGACGCTGCCGAATGCCTTGTGGATTCCGCGCAGCTCGACCATCGCGGTGTCCTGCGCGGTCGAGCCGTCCACGGTCTGCGGGGTGGTCATAGCGCCGCCTCGGCCGGCAGATCGGCGTCGCGGGCGAGCTCCGGCGGGTCGGCGACCCGCAGGCTGTCCGCGTACTTCAGGGCGCTGCCCGTGTTGAGCACCAGCACCTCCTCGTTGCCTTCCAGCCAGCCCTCGGCGCGCAGCCGGCGCACGGCGGCCAGCGTGGCCGCGCCCTCCGGGCACATCAGAACGCCATCGGAGGCGGCGCAGGCCAGCTGTTCCTCAAGGATTTCCTGATCGTCCACGGCGACCGCGGTGCCCTTGCTGTCCCGCAGCGCCGACAGGATCAGGAAATCGCCGAGCGCGCTGGCGACGTTGATGCCGAACGCGACCGTGCGTGCCTGGTCGGCCGGCCAAGGCTGTGCCGTCTCGGCGCCGGACTCGAAGGCCCGCACGATCGGCGCACAGCCGGTGGATTGCACGGCGACGAACCGGGGGAGCCGCCCCGCTATCCAACCCAACGCCGCCAGCTCGTCGAGGGCCTTGCGGATGCCGATCAGGCCGACCCCACCGCCGGTGGGGTACACCACGACGTCCGGTACCCGCCAGCCGAACTGCTCGGCTATCTCCAGACCCATCGTCTTCTTGCCCTCGATGCGGTACGGCTCGCGCAGGGTGGCGGCGGAGAACCACCCATCCTGTACGGCCTGGCCGGCGATGCGCCCCGCGTCGCCGATGAGCCCGTCGACCATGTACACCCGGGCGCCGCTCGCCAGGCACTCCTTGCGGGTGACCCACGGCGCGTCCCGCGGCATGACGACCAGGCAGTCCATGCCGGCCCGGGCCGCGTACGTCGCCCAGGCGGCGCCGGCGTTGCCGTTCGTGGGCAGCGTCAGCCGGCCCACCCCCAACTCGTGCGCCCTGGACACGCCGACCGCGGCGCCCCGGGCCTTGAAGCTGCCGGTCGGCAGCAGCCCCTCGTCCTTGGCCAGCAGGCTCGGCACCCCGACCCGGCGGCCGTACTCCGGCAGCGGCACGATCGGGGTCATCCCCTCGCCGAGGGTGACCACCTTGCCGGGATCCCGTACCGGGAGCAGCTCCCGGTACCGCCACAGATCCGTGCCGCGCGACGCGACATCCGCCGGCCGGACCGCCGACCGGACCCGGTCCAGGTCATACCGGGCCAGCAGCGGCGAACCGCACCGGCACACGTTCTGCGGCTCGTCGGCGTCGTAGCGCTCCGCGCACCTGCCACACTCCAGGTGGGTCAGCGCGCTGGTCCAGCTCCCGTCGTCGGGGTACAACCGGTGCCTCCTGTTCGGGTTGAAACGCCACCACCCGCGGCGGCGACCGGTCTGGGTCGCGGCGCGGCGCTAGACGCGCCGAGCCAGACCGGTCGGAGGCTTGCGCGCCCCGCCGCGGGTGGTCGGTTTGTCTTACTGGCCGAGACGCTGGAACTGGGCCGCGGTGAGCTTGGCCGACGGCCCGTAGTACATGGCGTTGAAGATCATCTTCTCTTCGCCGCGGTTCCAGGTACGGAACCCGATCTCACTGCCGAACGTGACGACGTACCCCTTGCCGACCGTCCACGACAGACCGTTGACCGCGCCGTTGAGGTACTGCCCGCCGATCAGCCACCCGCTCTGCAACTGGTCGCCGCTGTCCGGGTACTTGGCCACCACCTCGACCGGGTAGGTCGTGGTGGAGGTCAGCTGGTACGCGCGGTCCTCGTTGAACCACACCGGGTGGTTCGGGTCCATGCCCCAGGCGACCGGGTTGTTGGGGTCAAGCTCCTGGCTCAGCAGCGAACCGGGGCAGTAGAACTTGGTCGAGTCGTTGGGCAGGATGGAGCTGATGGGCAGGGAGAACAGCGACTGTGCCGTGGTGCTGCCGCTGCCGTAGGCCACCAGCGTGCCGCCGTTGGTGACGAAGTCGTGCAGCGCGGTCCAGCCGGCGTCGCCCACCCCGAAGGCCCAGCTCCAGTCGTCCGCCGGGTAGTTGTTCGCGTTCAGCCCGTTGGTGATGGAGTTCTTGCTCACGCCCTGCGGCATGACGATGGCGTCGAACTTGCCGGAGAGGTTCTTGTAGTCCTTCGCCTCGACGATGGAGTACTTCACGCCGTACTGGTCGAAGATGTACATCAGCCAGCCCGAGGGCAGGTTGTCCGGCGGCTTGAGCAGACCGATCTTCGTGCCCGCCTTGAGCTGGACGCCGGACACGGCCGGCACCGCCCCGATCGCCGACACCGGAATGCCGGTGTTCTTCGACTGGTTCTGCAGCACCTGCCGCGCCGCGGCGGTCGGCGGGAGGACGAACGTGCCGGCCGGGAAGGTACGCCCGCCGTCGGTGAACTGCTCCGCCGCGCGGAACGTGGGGATGCCCTGCTTCTGCAGCTTGGAGACGATCTGGTACACGCCGTAGGACTCCGGTCCCACCGCGTACGCGCCGCCGGACGCCGGCGCGTCCGGCATGGTGACCGGCTCCGCCTTGACGGTGGACACCGCCTTGGTGCTGACCGAGAACGAGCTGGGGATCGCGTCGGCCTGGAAGCCCAGCAGCATCGGCAGGGTCTGCGCGGTGACGTCGTACGGCGTCTGCGGCGGCCCGCCCGGGTACTGCAGCAGCAGGGGGTAGTCCTGCACCTCGAGCAGCGTCTTGGCGAACCCGCCGTAGGGCTGGTCGAGGTAGATGATGTACGAGCCGGCCGGGTACTGCTTGCCGCCCGCGCTGAACGCCGCCTGCGCCTGCTTGATCTCGACCGCGCCGAGGTTGAAGATCTCCAGCGTGTCGCGCACGGCCTGCGGGTCGCGCTGGCCGGCCGGGATGACGTAGGCGTACGGGCTGGTACGGGTGACCGCCTTGGTGCCGATGCGGTAGAAGTTGTAGAGCCAGTTGTAGGTGTCGTGGGCGACGGTCTCGAGGCCCGAGTAGAACGCCACCGAGACGTAGTCCACGATCTGGCGCAGCGTCCAGGTCTTCTGGTCGTACGGCTCGATGAAGTTGATGTCGGTGGTCTGCTGACCGATCGGGTTGTTGCTCACCAGCGGGTACGCCAGGTTGGAGCAGCTGGCCGCCTCGGTGAGGATGCGCACCGCGCCGTGGTAGACGCAGTACTGCCGCGAGGGGGTCCAGTAGTCGTACTCCGCGCCCCAACCGACGCCCTTCATGCCGGCGGCGGTCATGCCGCGCTGCATCGCCAGACCCACCACGTCGGTCTGCTGCACCGTGATCGGGTCGATGTTGATGTCGTACGGCGACAGGTACGGCGGCGTGAACATGCGCGGCGCGGAGGAGCCGGCCTGGTGCGAGTCCTGGAACACCTGCGGGTGGTACTTGTTCTGGATCTGCACGTTCATGTGGCTCTCGACCTGCGTGAGCATGAACCAGTCACGGTTGTCGTCGTGGCCGCAGTAGTGGTGGTACAGGTCCGGGTAGGTGCGCGAGTAGTTCGTGCCGGCGGTGGACACGAAGTAGTCGTTGACGAGCACCAGCCCGTCCGGGTTCTGGCACGGCACCATCAGGATGACGAGGTTGTCCAGCAGCGAGCTCATGTAGTCCGACTGCTCGGTGGCCAGCCGGTAGACCCACTCGATGGTGGCCTGCGAGTTGCCGACCTCGGTCGAGTGGATACCCGCCTGCACGTAGTAGAACGCCACGCCGGTCTGGGCCAGCGTCTGGGCGTCGGTCGGGGACAGTCCGCGCGGGTCGGCCAGCTTGCTGTTGGCCGCGATCAGGTTGTCGAGGTTCGCCAGGTTCTTCGGCGAGCTGATGGTCAGCAGCACATACGGGTTGCCCAGCGTGGTCTTGCCAACCTCTTCGTAGACGAAGCGGTTGCTCTTCGAGGCGACCAGTTGGAAGTAGGGGACCATCTTGTCCCAGGTCGCGAGGTGGCCGTCGGATCCGATCTGGAAGCCGAAGTACTGCTCCGGGGTCGGGATGGCGCCGGCCTTGGCGGCGGCCTGCGCGGCCGCGCCGGTCTTCGCGGTGGTCGCCGGGGCCGCGGCGGCGCCATCTGGGTCGACGACCGTGGCCACGCCCGCCGCGGCACCGGCCGCAGCGGTAGTCTTGAGGAGCGTCCTGCGGGACAAGCCTGATCTGTCGCTGTTGGACATCTGCCGACATCGCCTCCCACGGCCGTTCTGGACGGCCGTCATCTGCCGCGGAGCGGCCTGCGGGCCTCCGCGGTGCGTCGCGTGTTTGGACAGCACGACATGGCGGCGCGGCGCTGCGGCCGCGTCGTTTCTGCCGTTGGGGTACTGCTGTGCGCGCCTTACTGGGCGCGGTGACTCGTCGCCTTCACCGGGTTGGGCAGCTCGCCGCGCGGTGGCGAGCGAGCATCACAGGGGGAGCAGGTTGCATCGATCAAGGTAGAAACCCCGTCTCGGGAGCCTTGCCTCACAAGGGTTTACCAGGTTGACGAGGCTCGATGCAACAATCTAATTTAGATTTAATGTTAAAAACCTGTTGCTGTTCGTAGAGGTCAGGGGCGTCGACCGCGACGCCCCGCACGCTCACCAGGGGCGGAGCGAATCGGTAGGGGCGAATGTCGAACGGGTGGGGTACTCCGGTCGGACAAGTGTCGAACCGTGGCGGTGCGGGCTGGGCGGCTGGCGGAGCGATCAGCTCGGGGCGCCGCGCTCACAGCTCGCGCGGACTCGCGTTCACAGCTCGCGCAGCCGTGCGGCCTCGGAACTGCCGGCGGGGGCGGTGAAGGCGGCCAGCAACTGCCCCACGCCCTCGTGCCGCAGGATCTGGCACTGCAGGTCGACCGTGCCGATGCGGGGATGCAGCAGGGTCTTCGTGCCGGACCGGCAGATCGCCACCCGCTGTTCCTGCCGCAACTGCTCGAACTCGCGGCTGCGGGCGCGCAGCGTCTCGACCAGCCGGCCGGCCTGCCCGCCGTTGTCCTGCACGGCCCTGGCGCGCAGCTCGGCGAGCTGGTCGGCCGCGAGCGCGCTGGTCGCCCGCGGTAGCACCCGGGCGTAGCGGCGCAGTCTTATCCCTTCCGTCGATTTGACACTCCTATAGCTAGCCGTTATCTATAGTCGGGTCGACGTGAGGGGTGTGCCGGGGTGCAGGACGTGGTGCTGGCCATGCTGGCGAAGGAGCCGGCGCACGGGTACGAACTGCGCGGCCGGGTGCGTGGCGCGCTCGGCCCGCTCGGCGACGCGATGAACGCCGGCCAGATCTACGTGACGCTGACCCGGCTGGCCAAGGCCGGCCTGGTGACCTCGGAGCGGGCCGATGGCCTGCCGGACCGGCCCGACCGGAGGGTCTACGCGCTGACCCCGGCGGGCCAGCAGCGGGTCGCCGCCTGGCTGACCGAGGTGGGCTGGCCGAAGCCGGATCTCACGGAGTTCCATCTCAAGCTGGTGGCCGCCGCGGCCGCCCGGCTGGCCGATCCCGTGGCCCTGGTCGACGCGCAGCGGCGGGAGGTGCTGCGCCGGCTGCGCGACGCCCAGCGGGCCGCGATGGACCGGTCGGTCGACCCGGTCGCCGGATTGTTGCTGGAGGGTGTCGTCCTGCGGCTGCGGGCCGACCTGGAGTGGTTGGAGGCCTGCGAACGCATGTGGACCGAGCGGAAGGCCGGGGCGTGACCGGATCGACGATACTGGCGGCGCGGGCGCTGACCATGCGGTACGGCCGGGACGGCGCGTTGGTCCGCGCGGTCGACGAGATCGACCTGGAGGTACCCGCCGGGCAGACGGTCGCGGTCATGGGACCCAGCGGCTGCGGCAAGTCCACCCTGCTGCACCTGCTCGGCGGGCTGCAACGCCCGACCGGCGGCGAGATCTGGCTGGCCGACCACCGGATCGACGCCATGAGCGAACGCGCGCTGGCCCGGCTGCGGCGCGATCACATCGGGTTCGTCTTCCAGTCGTTCCACCTCATGGACGAGCTGACCGCGGTGGAGAACGTCGAGCTGGCCGCGCTGCTGGCCGGACAGTCACCGCGCCGGGCCCGCAGGCGCGCCCTGCACCTGCTCGACCGGGTCGGGGTCGCCGATCGGGCCGGGCACCTGCCCTCGGCGCTGTCCGGCGGCCAGCGCCAGCGGGTCGCCATCGCCCGCGCGCTGAGCAACGAACCGCTGATCCTGCTGGCCGACGAGCCCACCGGCAACCTGGACAGCGCCGCCACCGTGGAGGTGCTGCGGCTGTTCGAGGAGTTGCGCGCCGCGGGGCAGACCCTCGTGGTGGTCACCCACGACGCCCGCATCGCGGCGGTCGCCGACCGGATGATCTCCATGCGCGACGGGGCGTTCGCCGACGACAGCCGGCTCGTAGGTTCCGCCGGCGGCACCGGCTACGCCACCGGCACCGTCTACGGCAGCGGCACGGTCTACGGCGGGGGGCGCTGAGGTGGCCGGTCGACTGCTGCTGGTGTGCCGGCTGCTGGTGCGGGACCTGCGCCGCCGGCCGACCGAGATCATACTGCTGCTGCTGGCCATCAGCGCCGCGACCGGCACGCTGACCCTCGGGCTGGCCCTGTCCGGGGTCGCCGACCGGCCGTACCAGCAGACCCGGGCCACCACCGCGGGCCCGGACGTGGTGGCGGAACCGGTGGGGGGCGGCCCGGAGTCCCTGGCCACACTCACTCCGCTGGCCACCGAGGCCGGCGTCACCGCCCACAGTGGACCGTTCCCGCTCGCCTTCCTGAGGCTGACCTCTCGCGGCAGGACGGTGAACGCGGTGGTGGAGGGCCGCGACCAGGCTCCGGCGGCGCTCGACCAGCCGGCGGTGACCAGTGGCACCTGGGTACGCCCCGGCGGCGTGGTCGTCGAACGCACCTTCGCCGAAGCCCTCGGCGTGCGCCTCGGCGACCCGGTCAGCATCGGCGGCCACGCGCTGCGCGTGGTCGGCACCGCGGTCACCGCCGCCCGGCCCGCCTACCCGCGCGTCGACTGGCACGAGCCGGGCAGCATCCTGAGCGACTCCGGCGGCCTGGTCTGGGTCGACCGTGGCCAGATCGGCGCGGTGGCCGGCACCCAGCCGCTGTCGTACACGCTGAACCTGAGGTTCGCCGACCCGCGGGCGAGCACCACGTTCCGCCACCAGATCAGGGACGGCATCGCGATGACGAGCTGGACGGCGATCGCCGAGACGGACGGCGAGGTGGTCGCCAAGGCGCGCAAGGCCATGCTGGTCGGTAGCTGGCTGCTCACCGCCCTCGCGGTGGCCAGCGTCGCCGGCATCGTCGCGGCCCGGGTCATCGGCCAGCGCCGGCGGCTGGGGCTGCTCAAGGCGGTCGGTGCCGGGCCGGCCATGGTCGCCGTGGTGCACCTCGTCGAGTACCTCGTGATCGGCTTGGCCGCCGCCGGCATCGGCCTGGCCGTCGGCTGGTTCGCCGCACCCGCACTGACCAGCCCCGGCGCCGGGCTCGTCGGCTCGGTCGGCGCCCATCCGCCCGCGCTGACCACCGTGCTCGTCGCGACGGCCCTCGCCCTCGTGATCGCCGTCGCGGCGGCCCTGGGGCCCGTGATCCGGGCCGCGACGACCGACACCGTCCACGCGCTGGCCGACGCCGCCGCGCCACCCCGGCGCCGCCGGTGGCGCGTCTGGCTGTCCCGCCGGCTGCCCACCGCCCTGATGATCGGGGTACGCATCAACGCCCGCCGGCCCCGCCGCGCCCGGCTCGCCATGGTGAACACGCTGATCACCACCACCACGCTCGCCGCCGTGCTCATGCTCGAGGCGCAGGACAAGCAGGTCGACCTCGGCGGTGCGCAGCTCTCCGATCCGGAAAACACGCGCACCTTTCAGGCCGCGTTCATCGTCGCCGGTGTGCTGTGCGTGCTCGCGCTCATCAACGCCGTCGTGAACACCTGGACCGCGGTCCTCGACGCCCGGCAGCCGCTGGCCGTCGCCCGCACGCTCGGCGCGACGCCCGGACAGGCCGCCATGGGCCTGGCGCTGGCGCAGCTGCTCCCCGCGCTGCCCGGCGTCGTCGTCGGCATCCCGGCCGGCATCGAACTCTACGAGAGCATCAGCCCGCCGAACATCCTGCATCCGCCCGGGTTCTGGTTCCTCGCCCTGGGGTTGGGCATCCTGCTCGCGATCAGCACGCTCACCACCGTCCCGGCGATGCTCGCCGCGCGGCGCCCGGTGGCGGACACCCTCCGGTCGGTGGCGGCCTGACGGCGCTCACGCCGGGCGGCCGGCCGCCAGCGGTGCGGCATCGAGGCTCTCGGCACAGTCGACCACCGTCTCGGCGGCCGGGCGCGGCGAGAAGCCGAGCACTCGCCGGGCCTTCGCCGAACTGAACGCCAGCTCGCGACCGAGCAGCGGGGTGAGCGTACGCAGCGCGGGAACAAACCGGGCGAGCGCCCGCACCGCGACATCGGGTACGCCGCGGGTCGGCACCCTGGCCGCCCGGTCGCCGAGCCGGGACCGCAGCGTCTCGGCGATCTCGGACAGCCAGCGGAACTCGCCCGCGCCGATGAAGCGCTCGCCCGCGGCGGCCGGCGAGGTCATCGCGCGGAGGTGCAGGTCGGCGAGGTCCCGCACGTCGACGATGGCGAACCCGAAGCGGGGCACCACCGGCGGCCGCCCGGCCAGCAGCCGCGCGATGACGTCGACCGAACTCGCGTTGCCGGGCGAGAGCAGCGGCCCGAACACCGCGACCGGCAGGACGGTGGACAGCGTCGTACCGCCGTTATAGGCGTCCATGAAGTCCCAGGCGGCCCGCTCGGCGAGCACCTTGGAGCGCCGGTACGCGGTGAGGTTGGGGTCGTCGGGGTCCGTCCACACGGTCTCGTCGCTGACCCCGCTGGCCAGCCTCGGCGTCGCCGCCGCGGTCGAGGAGGTCATCACCACGCGCCGGACGCCGGCACGGGTGGCGGCGCGGAGCACCCGCAGCGTCCCGTCGCGTGCCGGGCCGGTCAGCGCGTCCGGCCCGCCGTGGCCGTCGGCGCCCAGCGGGGAGGCGACGTGCAGCACGTAGTCGCAGCCGGCCATGGCCGCGTCCCACCCGTCGTCGCCGGTCAGGTCCGCGGTGGCGAAGGTCAACCGGTCGCCGCCGCCGGTCGCCCGGCGAACCGCCTCCCGTTTCGCCGGATCGCGGACGGTCGTGCGCACCGCGTACCCGCGCTCCAGCAACTCGACGACGCACCAGCCGGCGACAAACCCGGTCCCGCCGGTGACCAGCACGGTTTCGGTCACGTTCCGCCTCATCTCAGGGTGGTATACGGCTGTAGACTAGCCGTTCCCGAACGGGATTGTCTACGGCTGTATACTTAGCGGGCGAGCAGGAGGAACGATGACGGACCCGGGCATGCCCGCGGCGCGGCGGCGGGACGCCTCGGCCACCCGGGCGGCCATCCTCGCGTCGGCCCGGCGGGCCTTCGCGCGGGCCGGCTACGACGGCGCCGGGGTGCGCGAGATCGCGGCCGGCGCCGGGGTGACCGCGATGATGGTCAACCGGTACTTCGGATCGAAGGAGCGGCTGTTCGCCGAGGCGATCGCCTCCTACATGGCCGAGCCGGAGATCCTGACCCGGACGAATCTCGAATCCCCGGACTTCGCGGCGCGGATCGCCGGCATTCTCGTGGACATCACGAAGGCGGGCGCGACGCCGCTCGACGGCTTCCTGATCATGCTGCACTCGTCGTCGAGCGAGCGGGCCGCCGAGATCGGGCGCGAACAGATCGAGCGGCACTACCACCGAACGCTGACCGAAACGCTGGGCGGAGACCTCGCGGGCGAGCGGGCCGGAATACTGCTGGCTATGGTGGCCGGCGTGCAGGTCATGCGCCAGATGATCGGGCTGTCCGCGCTGGCGCACGCCGACCCGGACGATCTGGCGGCCATCCTCGAACCCCTGTTCCGGCAGCTGCTCGCGCCCGGTGCGGCGACGGATCCGCCGGTGCCGCCGGGCCGCGATCCCGACACGCGGTAGCTCGGGCCCGGGCGCGTGACGTAGCTTTACATCGACACGCTTCCAGCTAACGACACGCCTCCAGCTGACAAGATCTGCCAACCACCAGGGTCTACGTGATGCGGGACAGCCGGACGATACTCAAGGCCGAGTCGCCCCACCGGCACAATCTCGGCAGTCTGCTGCGCCACGTGCACCTGACCGGCCCGATCTCCCGCGCGGCGCTGGCCGACCGGATGGGCCTCAACCGCAGCACCATCATGGCGCTCACCTCGGAGCTGGCCTCGGCCGGCCTGGTCAGCGAGGCGCTGCCGACCGACACCGGACACCCGGGCCGGCCGTCACTGGTGGTCCGGCCGCGGTCCGACCGGGTGTACGTCCTCGCCTTCGACGTCGCCGTGGACCGGCTGGTGGCCGCCCGGGTCGGGCTGGGCGGCGTGGTGCTCGACCGCGGCGAGGCGGTCCGGCCGCGGGCCGGCGTGGACCTCGACAGCGTGGTGGCCGCACTCGCCGGGCTGGGACGCCGGGTGCACGTCACGGCGCCGCCCGGCTCGGTGTGCGTCGGGGTCGGCGCGTCGTACTGCGGGATGATCCGGCGCGCCGACGGGATGGTGCGGTTCGGGCCGGACATGGGCTGGGTGGACCAGGCGTTCGGCATCGAACTCGGCCGCGAACTGGGCCTCGGCCGGCCGGTCTCGGTGGGCAACGAGGCCCACCTGGGCGCCCTGGCCGAGCACGAGCGCGGGGCGGGCGTCGGGGTGCAGAACCTGATCTATCTGCATGGGGACGTGGGCGTGGGCGGCGGCATCATCGTCGGCGGCAAGCTGCTGGACGGGGACGCCGGGTACGGCTGCGAACTGGGGCACATGCTGGTCAACCCGTACGACGGGCGGCCCTGCGGCTGCGGGTCGCGCGGCTGCCTGGAGGCGGAGGCCGGCGAGCGGGCGCTGCTCGACGCGGCCCACTGTTCGCCCTCCTCGATCGGGCGCGCCGCGATCCGCGGCGTGGTGGACGCGGCCGATCGCGGCGACCCGGTCGCCCGTGCGGCGCTGGGCCGCATCGGCGACTGGCTCGGCATCGGGGTGGCGAATCTGATCAACCTGTTCAACCCGGGCCTGGTGGTCTTCGGCGGCATGCTGCGCGAGGTGTACCCCGGCGCGGCGGCCCAGATCCGCCAGCGCATCGGGGCGAACGTGCTGGCGGTCTCCCGGGAGCGGGTGCGGCTGGCGGTCTCGGCGCTCGGCGACGACACCACGCTGATCGGCGCGGCCGAACTCGCCTTCGCCGATCTGCTGGAGCGCCCCCTGGAGGTGCTGGCCGGACTGCCGGCGTGACCCGCGCCCACCGGCGCAGCTCGGTGTCCGGCGCCGTGGTTCGCGCCTGGCGGGGTGGTTCGGGCCTGGCGGCGTGGTTCGGGCCTGGCGGGGTGGTTCGGGCCCGGCGGGCGTCGAGAGTTCGTCAATAATCGCGGCGGCGCCTGGACATTCCCGATCCCGGTCCGTGTAATGGATTACCGTGACCAGGGTTGCTCGTGAGCCGCGGGAACGTGCCGCGCTCCGCCTCGCGCCGGTGGTCACGCACCCCGGCCAGCGTCACGAAGACGAACCGCCGGGACCGGCCGCCGCCGCCTGAGCGCGACCGTCGCGAGCGATGGCTCGCCCGACCCCGTCGACGGGTGGCCGCCCAGACCGTGACGCCTCATTCCTCGGCGTCATTCCTCGGCGGCCGCGGATTCAGCGAATAACGCGGCTCGACGCGCCGGCCCGGACGGGCCTGGGGCGCCGGGCCACGATCCGCGCGGCGTCCCGATCCGGCCGTACCGGCCGATGTCCCCGCACCCGACCCGGGTGCGCCCTGCCTCCGCCGTGGCGGAGCATTGCCCGCTGGAAGAAGCGATGCCTGAACCTGTGTCTCCCACCATCCTCATCACCGGTGCCACCAGCGGCATCGGGTACGCGACCGCCAGGAACCTGGCCTGCGACGGCGCGACGGTCATCGTGCACGGCCCGACCATCGCCGATGCCGAGCGGGCCGCCCGCGATCTGATCGCCGCCGGCGCCGACCCCGGGCGGGTCCAGCCGGTGGCGGCCGACTTCCGCCAGCTCGCCGACGTGGCGGCGATGGCCCGCGACGTGTCCACCGGGTTCGACCACCTCGACGTGCTGGTCAACAACGCCGCGATCGCCGGGCCGGGCAGCCGCACCGTGACCGCCGAAGGCAACGAGCTGACCTTTCAGGTCAACTACCTCGCACCGTACCTGCTGACCCGGCTGCTGGCCGGGCGGCTGCGCGCGGCCGGGGGCCGGGTGGTGGCGGTCTCGTCGATCCTGCACCGCACCGCCAACATCAACTGGTCGGACCCGCAGCGCCGGCGGCATTACACCCCGCTGGCCGCCTACGCCCAGTCCAAGCTCGCGCTGACCATGTTCGCCCGGGCCCTGGCCCTCACCCAGGACGGCGTGACGGCCGTGAGCGTGCATCCCGGCATCGTGCGATCCGGCCTGCTGCCGGTCTACAGCCGGGTCGGCGCCCCGGTCGACGAGGCCGCGGCCGTGCTGGCGCGGCTGGCCTCGCCCGGCGTCGAGCTGGCCAACGGCGAGTACTACGAGGGGTCCGTGCCGGCCACGCCGGCCGCCCTGGTGAACAACGACTCCGCCGTGGTCCGGCTGTGGAAACTCACCTACCAACTACTAGGCCAGGATCGGTTTCTGGCATCGAGGGCGGCGTAACGACGATGTCCAAGTCTTCCCGGAAGAAGAACGCTCGGCGCAAGAAGAAGGCCAATCACGGCAAGCGACCGGGCACGGGGCACTGACCCGGTGGGGCCGGTGGGAGTCTTCCCACCGGCCCCGCCGTTTTAGCGACCGCATCGCGCGAGCGCCATAAAAAGCGCGCCCGTCCGCCGTTGTTTTTCTGTCACAGACCCTGTCGGCCGACCCGCCCGACCGCTTCACTGTGGGTCTCGGTTCCGGTGAGTCCTCTCGGGTCCGATCGAACCATCCGCAACGGTAGGAGTGAAACGACATGGGCGTCGCTGCGTGGCTGCAGATCGCCGCGGTGCTGGCCTTCGTGGGTGTGCTCCACGTGCCGCTGGGCGACTACATGGCCAGGGTCTACACCGGAGCGCGGCACTGGCGCGTCGAACGGCTCGTGTACCGGGTCTGCGGCATCGACCCGGACTCCGAACAGCGCTGGGGTGCCTACCTGCGGTCGGTGCTGGCGTTCTCGTTGGCCGGGGTGCTGGTGCTGTACGCGATCCTGCGGCTGCAGGGCCGGCTGCCGCTGGGCCTGGGGCACCCGGGCATGCCGGCGGCGCTGGCCTTCAACACCGCCGTCAGCTTCACCACCAATACCAGCTGGCAGAACTATGCCGGCGAGTCGACGCTGGGGCACCTGGCGCTGGCCACCGGCCTGGGCACCGAGGCGTTCGCCAGCTCGGCCGTCGGGCTCGCGGTCGGCGTGGCGCTCATTCGGGGCCTGGCGCGCCACCGCGCCGATCGGCTCGGGAACTTCTGGGTCGACCTCGTCCGCGGCAGCCTGCGGATCCTGCTGCCGATGGCCGCGGTGTCGGCCGTCGTGCTGATCGCCCTCGGGGTGGTGCAGGACCTCGGATCCTGGCAGGCGCACACCACGCTCGCCGGTGCGCGGCAGTCGATCCTCGGTGGCCCGATCGCCTCGTGGGAACCCATCAAGCTGATGTCGGGCGACGGCGGCGGGGCGTTCAACGCCAGCAGCGCGCACCCGTTCGAGAATCCCACCGCGCTGACGAACCTCTTCGAGATCGTGCTCATGCTGCTGATCCCCGCGGCGTTCATCCGTACCTTCGGTCGGATGGTGGGCGACCGCCGGCAGGGCTGGGCGCTGCTGGCCGTCGCCGGGGTGCTGTTCGTCGCGTCGGTCGCCGGCACCACCACCGCGGAGGTGCTGCACCACAACACGGTCCCGACCGCGGTGGGCGCCGCCACCGAGGGCACCGAGACCCGGATCGGGGTACCCGGCAGCGCGTTGTTCGGCGCCTCCGCCACCAGCAGCGCGGACGGCGCCGGCAACTCCAGCTACGACAGCTTCACCAGCATCGGCGGCGGGCTGCTGCTGGCCACGATGATGCTGGGCGAGGTGAGTCCGGGCGGCACCGGCAGTGGGCTGTACGCGCTGATCGTGCTGGCGTTGCTGGCGGTGTTCCTGGGCGGGCTCATGATCGGCCGGACCCCGGAGTACCTCCGCAAGCGCATCCAGGCACGCGAGATCAAGCTGGTGTCCCTGTACATCCTGACCGCGCCGGCCCTGATCCTCATCGGTACCGCGCTGTCGATCGCGCTGCCCACCGGGCGGGCCAGCATCGGCAACCCGGGCGCGCACGGCCTGACGGAGACCGCCTACGCCCTGACCAGCAGCGCGAACAGCAATGGCAGCGCGTTCGCCGGGTTCACCGGCAACACCCCGTACTACAACGTGGTCCTGGCGGTGGCGATGCTGCTGGGCCGCTACCTGCCGATCGTGTTCGTGCTCGGACTGGCCGGCAGCCTGGCCCGGCAGCGACGGGGCGTGGTCACCTCGGGAACCCTGCCCTCGCACAAGCCGCTGTTCATCGGCCTCCTGACCGTGTGCGTGCTCATCTTCTCGGCGCTGGACTTCGTGCTCGTGCTGGCGTTGGGTCCGGTGGCCGAAGGGCTGCACTAGAACCGGGTACGAACACCGCGGGCCAGGCCGGTCGGCCTGGCCCGCGGTGCGTGGCGAAACGTCAGTTCGGGTCGGAGAAGCGGGGTGGCAGCCCCGATCGCCGTGCCCAGGCGGCGTTGACCGCCGCCGTACACGCCTTCGCCAGTTCCGCCGCGGTGAGGTCATACATCGCGTGTGGGTTGATGGTCAGTCCATCGAGCCGACCGTCGGCGCCGATGGTGGCGGTGACGTATCCGTGCGGGTCGCTGGTGGTGGTCCGGCTCTCGGCCGGCCGCCGCGCCGCCTGCTCGTCGCGCGTCGCCTCGAACGCGCGGCGCGCGGAGGCGGTACCGGTGCGTTGCCCGACCCAACGGGTCGCCGACTCGTTCTCGGGTAGTGGTGCGGGTGTCATGAGGAGAGTGCCTTTCTGCGAGTGGCTGCCGCTTGCGCGGGCCGCTCAGGAGATGGAATGGGCGTAGCTGGAAGGGGCCGTGCCGCCCAGGCCGGTCAGTTGGGCGGACAGCCGCCAGAGCCGGTCGACGCAGGCGTGGTCGTACACCAGGGCGGCCGGCGTGGCCAGCATCCTGCCCTCGTAGTACGCGCCGTTGACGACCTCGTTGCCCGCGTCGCACAGGTACAGCACCGGATCGGCGCCGTCGCAGACCGGTGCGCCGTACCTGCCGTAGATGCTGCGCATGGTGCCGGTGGCGATGACGCCGGGGTGCACGCTGACCGTGTCGATGGCACCCGCGGGGTGCGGGTCGCGGCTGGCCAGCGCCCGGCTGAGCATGGTCAGCGCCAGCTTCGACTGGGCGTACGCCGCGACGGACGCGTAGCGCGCCGTCTTGTCCAGGTCGTTCCAGGTCAGGTACCCGTTGCGATGCAGGGCGGAGGAGACGTTGACCACGCGGCCGTGCGGGGCCTGGCTCAGCTGCGGCCACAGCAGCCGGGTCAGCAGGTAGTGGGCGAGGTAGTTGACCTGGAAGGTCAGCTCGTACCCGTCGTCGGTCAGCCGCCGGTGCGTGCCGCCGACCGTGGCCGCGTTGTTGACCAGCAGGTCGACGTGCCGGTGCGTGGCGCGGATCCGCTGCGCCATGGCCCGCACCTCGGCGAAGCGGCCGAAGTCGGCGACGACCGGTTGCAGTGCCAGTGCATCGGCGCCGTCGTTCACCAGGTGCGCGACGGCCTGATGGGCCTCCGCGCGGGTACGGGCGTGCACGATCACGGTGTTTCCGGAGGTGGCCAGGGTATGTGCGATCTGGTACCCGATGCCGTGACTGGCGCCGGTGACGACGGCGACCCGGTCGGAGCGTGCTCTGGTGTGCATATTCGGTCCACAAAGGAGGGTGCCACGCGGTGGCGCATGCCGTCGGGCGACGCGACCACCGTCGAGGGGCAAGGGTCGATGAGCGGGGGACTGGGCGCTGGCGCGGCCGAGGCCGCACGGTGCCCGGGCGGCCGGCCCGCGACGGGGCCGGTGCGAGTCAGACCCGATCGGGAGGCAGCAGGAAACGACCGCCCCGGCAGAGTCGACATTCGCCGCCGAGGTCGGGGGCGAATGACGCCCGCGCACCTGTCATGCGTCCAGTCAACGGGGTCGGCCACCGGGACACAAGCCCTGAAGTTCAATAACTATAAGGATTTTATGCCGCACCCGTGATGGATTGCGGAGACCGGCGTCAATCCCCGAGGCTCGTCTCCTCCAGGTCGAGGCGGCGCTGCAGCCGCCGCCAGGTCTGCGCGCCGATCGTCCCGTCCTCGTACAGCCGGGTCAGTTCGGCCGCCTCGACGGCGATCAGGTCGCGGCGCAGCTGCCGCAGCGCCGGCTGTCCGGGCGTGTCGGTCCCGTGCTCCAGCGCCTCCAGCCGGGACTGCTGGATCTGGCGCAGCTGGGCCACCGCGACGGCCGGTGCGGCCTCCTGATCCTCCACCTGGTCGAGGTAGGTCAGCGCGGCACGGGACATGGCCGTCCGGGCGGTCGTCTCCTCGCCGCGGGTGTGGTGGGCGGGCATGGCGATGCCGGAGCGGCGCACCAGCGGGCCCAGGGTGAATCCCTGCACCACCAGGGTGGCCACGATGACCGCGGTGGTCAGCAGCAGGACATGGTCGCGGCCGGCCAGCGGGGCGCCGTGCCCGGTCGTCAGCGGGATGGACAGGGCGGCGGCCAGCGGCAGCACGCCCCGCGCCCCGGCCCAGGACACCACGGCCGGCACCCGCCAGGAGGCCGGCGCGCCGCGTCGGGCCCCGATGGCCAGCGACAGCGGGAACACCCACAGCGCCCGGATGGCCAGCAGGGTGGCGGCGATCGCCGCCGCCTGGAGCAGCCAGGTCCAGGTGCGCCCGTTCCCCGCCCGGATCAGGGTCGGCAGTTGCAGCCCGATGAGGCCGAACACCACGCTCTCGAGTACGAACACCACCGTGTCGTACACCGCGTGCAGTTGCAGCCGGATCTGCGCGTTGGTCAGCCGGGTGGCCTGGCCGGCCAGGATCACACTGGCCACCACGACGGCCGTGACGCCCGAGACGTGCAGCGCCTCCGCGATGACGTACCCGGCGTACGGGGTGATCAGCGCTACCACCGTCTCCAGCACGGGATCCTCGGTGCGCCGGCGGATCAGCCCGACCCCGCCGGCCACCAGCGCCCCGATCAGTACGCCGCCGCCGGCCAGCAGCGCGAACTGACCCACGCCCCGCGCCACTGACACCGAGCCACCGGCCACCGCGGCGGCGATCGCCACCCGGAACAGCACCAGGCTGGTCGCGTCGTTGAACAGGCTCTCGGCCTGGATCAGGGCGTTGAGCCGGGCCGGCAGCGACAGCCGCCGGCCCAGCGCGCTGACCGCGACCGGGTCGGTGCTGGCCAGCACCGCGCCCAGCACGAACGCCATCGACGCCGGCAGGCCCGCGAGGGCGGTGGCCACCAGGCCGACCGCGGCGGCGGAGGCGAGCACCAGGCCCACTACGAGGATGGTGACCGGCCGCCACACCGGCCGCAGTTCGCGCCAGGACAGGTCCTGACCGGCGGCGTACAGCAGCGGCGGTAGCACCACCAGGCTGACCGTGGTGGGGGCGAGCTGGACCGCCGGTACGCCGGGCAGGAAGGCGACCAGCAGCCCGGCGACCACCAGCAGCGAGGGTGCCGGCACCCGGAGCCGCCGGGCGGACGCCGCGACCGCCGTGGCCAGCACGACCAGCAGCAGGATGACCTCGACTCCGCGCACCGGGACCCTTTCCACGCACTAGACCCGTCGAGATCCGTCTATCAAGAGGGATCCGTGCCGACCAGACTTCCCGGCGCGCCGCTGACACTTTAGCCGCTGGCCTGCGGTTTCGACGAGTTCTTGACGGTCTCTGCGATGGCGCGGGACGGGTGGCGGGCAGGACGCGATCTGGCGCGTCAGACCATGCTCGGGTCCCTGGCCGGCAGGGACTGGAGTCGGGTCGCGTCCTGGCGCGGCGGCGCGCCGAACAGGCGACGGTACTCCCGGCTGAACTGGCTCGGGCTGTCGTACCCGACGGACCTGCCCACCGCCGCCACGTCGCTGGCGTCGATGACCAGGCGGGTGCGGGCCTCCTGAAGCCTGATCTGCTTGAGGAACTGCAGTGGACTCATCGCGGTGACCGCCCGGAAGTGCCGGTGGAACGAGGTGACACTCATGCTGGCGACCCTCGCCAGGTCCTCGATGCGCAGCGGCTGCGCGTAGCCGGACCGGATGTGACGGATCGCCCGGGCGATCTGGGAGAGGCGGCTGTCGGCCAGGCCGATCTGGCGGATGGTGGCGCCCTGGTCACCGGTGATCAGGCGCCAGAGAATCTCCCGTTCGATGGAGGCCGCCAGCACCGGAATGTCCTCCGGGCGGTCGAGCAGGCGCAGCAGCCGGACGCTCGACTCCAGCAGGTCGCCGCCGGCGTCGCTGACCGCGATCCCGGCGGTGCTGTCGGCGGCGCCGGTGGTGGTGGCGGTGCCGGTGCCGGCACCGGGCCCCAGCAGCAGGGCCGCGATCGAGGCGGGGTTCAGGGTCAGGCCCATGCCGAGAAACGGCTGGCCCGGTCCGGCGCGCAGGACGTGGCCGGTCACCGGCAGGTCGAGCGAGATCACCGCGTACTGCCCGGGGCCGTAGTCGAAGACCCGGTCGGAGAGGATCGTGCGCTTCACGCCCTGGGCGACGATCGCGAACGACGGCTGGGACACCGCGGACAGCGGCTCGGTGGGCGCCGGCGACGCCATGATCATCAGCCCGGGCAGGCGGGTCCGCCGATAGCGGCCCTCGGCGTGCCGGGCGATGAGCGACCGCAGCTCCGCCAGGGCGGGATGTTCGTCGAGCTGATCCATAGCGGTACCAATTCTGCCTGCGTTGGAAGGATCGTGCAAGAGCTTGGAACTTCTCGCCTACCGCGCCGCCGCCCCGGCGGATGTACTGGAAGAGCGCGAAAACTCTCAGGAAAGAAAGGCATGTGGAGCATGTCTCTGGATTCGTATGTCAGTCTCGGCCGGTCCGGCCTGCGGGTCAGCCCGTTGACCTTGGGTACCATGACGTTCGGCGAGGACCACGGCTGGGGGGCTTCGGTCGAGGAGTCCGAGGCGATGATCGCCGAGTACCTCGACCGGGGCGGCAACGTCATCGACACCGCGAACATCTACACCAATGGCCACTCCGAAAAGATCATTGGCGACTGGTTCGCGGCACGGCCCGGGCTGCGGGACCGGGTGATCATCGGTACCAAGTTCTTCGCCAACCTCTTCCCGGGTGACCCCAACGGCGGCGGCGCCGGGCGCAAGTCGCTCGTGGCCGCCCTGGAAAACTCGCTGCGACGGCTGCGGACGGACTACGTCGACGTCTACTGGCTGCACAACTGGGACCGGACGGCACCGATCGAGGAGACCATGCGGGCCCTCGACGACCTGGTCACGGCCGGAAAGATCCGTTACGTCGGGGTCTCCGACCTGCCGGCCTGGAAGGTCGCCGAGGCGCAGCTGCTGGCGCGGTTCCGCGGCTGGGCGCCGGTGATCGGGCTGCAGGCCGAGTACTCCCTCCTGGAGCGCACCAGCGAGGGCGAGCTGATCCCGATGGCTCGGGAGCACGGCATCGGTGTCCTGCCGTGGAGTCCGCTCAAGAGCGGCCTGCTGTCCGGGAAGTACTCGCGCTCGCGGGCGGGCGCGGTGGACACCCGGCGCGCCGAGCTGGTCGGCGGGCCGACCGAGCGCGACTACGACGTCATCGACGTGCTGGAGCGGGTCGCCCGGGAGGTCGAGGCCACCCCCGCGGCGGTCGCGCTGGCCTGGGTACGGCAGCGGCCGGGGGTCACCTCGACGCTGATCGGCGCGCGCCGGCTGGACCAGTTCCGGGCCAACCTCGCCTCGCTCGATGTGCGCCTGGCCGAGGAGCAGATCGCGGCGCTTGACGAGGTGTCGGCGCCGGCCCTCAACTTCCCCGCGGAGAACAACCGGATGCTGGCCCCGTCGCTCGGCTTCGCCGGTGCCACCGTCGACGGGGTGCGCACCTCGGTGCTGCCCCTGCTGACCGCCAGCGACCAGCGGTACTGACCGCCGCCCGGGCGCGGGATCCGCGCTCGGATACGGGATCGCGCTCAGGCGCGGGATCGCGCTCAGGCGCGGGATCGCGCTTGGATGTGGCGGTGCGGGTCGGACGAGTCCGGCCGGCGCCGCCGTCTCGGCTCACCGGCCGAT